>CAZBZH010000049.1:0-13900 GCA_964496265.1 uncultured Acidobacteriota bacterium
GTAGAGCGGCGTCGCCATCTCCATGTTCACCCCGGCCCCCACCGCCTGCCGCGCGGCGTCCCGGGCATCCTCGGCGACCCCGTGGGTCACCAGCTGTTCGATCGAGGCCCAGTCGCTGACGACGAAGCCGTCGAAATCCCATTCCCCACGCAGCACGTCGGTCATCAGGAAGCGGTTGCCCGTCGCGGGCACGCCGTTGAGGTCGCTGAACGAGGTCATCAGCGTCGCGACCCCGGCGTCGACCGCCGCGCGGAACGGCGGAAAGTGCAGCTCGCGCAGTTCGTGTTCGGCGATATTGGTCGTGGCGTAGTCCCGGCCGGCCTCGACGGCGCCGTAGCCGGCGAAGTGCTTGGCACAGGCGGCGATGCTGCCGGACGCCGAGAGATCCTCACCCTGGAAGCCGCGCACCATGGCCGCCGCCATCTGCGAGGTGAGGAACGGATCCTCGCCGAAGGTCTCGGCAACCCGGCCCCAGCGGGGGTCCCGGGACATGTCGATCATCGGCGCGAAGGTCCAGTTGACCCCCGAGGCCGAGGCCTCCAGCGCCGCCATCCGCGCGCCGCGTCGGACCAGTTCCGGGTTGAAGCTCGAGGCCTGTCCCAGCGGGATCGGCAGCACGGTGCGGAAACCGTGGATCACATCCCGGCCGAACAGCAGGGGAATGCCCAGGCGGCTCTCCTCCACCGCGACCCGCTGGATCTCGTTGACGGTGGCGAGGTCCACCTCGTTCAGCACCGAGCCGAGCCTGCCGCCGCGGACCCGGGCGCGCATCTCGTCGGGCAGGCTGCCCCCGGCGCCGTTGATCTGGGTCATCTGGCCGATTTTCTCGGCCAGCGTCATTTTCTCGATGAGTTCGGCGACGCGGGCTTCGACAGCGCTCGGGGCGGCCGAGATTCCACAGAGGGTTGCGAGCCAGACCAGGAATCCGCAGAGCAGGACAACCGGGGCTCGTCTTGTGCGTGCGGGCGACAACAAGGGGCTCGGCCCGTGAACGGGCACTCTCCAGAAAAAGAAACGGGGGCGTCACGGGGTATGCAGCGCGACGCCCCCGGTCAAAGGGATACAGAAACGCGTACTAGAACTCGTAACCGAAGCGCAGGCCGTAGGTCCGCGGCATGCTGAAGCTGCCGCGCGGCACCTGTTCCGCGGCGCCACCCCACCACTGCACCACCTCGTCGGTGATGTTGTAGGCGTAGAGTTCGGCCCTCCAGGCGCCGGTGTACATGGCGACGCCTGCGTGGAACATCGACCAGGCCGCCCGGCGATCGTCGGTGTAGCGGATGTCCTGGTCGAGGATGACGAAGTCCAGATCGTCGGTGTGACGGTCGACGTTCCAGATCGTCAGGTAGGAGTCATCCTCCCAGTGGGCGGTGACCCAGGGGACGATGGTCACGTTCTTCTGCTCGAAGAAGAACGCGTGGTCGACGGTCATGTGCAGCTTGTAGTTGGGGGACACCGCCAGATCGTTACCCCGCAGGTTGACCCGCAGGCGATCGTTGGTCGCGTCCACCGAGCTGTTGAAGTCGATGCCGAAGTAGGAGATCGGATCGTAGTCCCACTTGGTGATCCAGTCCTCGGTGATCTCGGTGTCGAGCCAGGTGGCGTAGCCACGGATGCGTCCGCCCCGCCAGGGGGTCGCGTCGTACTCCAGCTCGATACCCTGGATCTCCGCCCCGGGCACGTTCTGGGTGAAGTAGGCGACCACCAGCGGCGTGCCGACCCAGCCGAAGTCCGGGCGGCCGTCTTCGTCGGCATCGACAGGCAGGCCGTTGAGGTCGAGAATCGGCGCCCACTTCTCGGTGTAGGCCAGCGAGCCGACCGAGGCGTACTGCATGTTCTCGTAGTCCGAGAAGAAGTAGGCGCCTCGCAGGTTCAGGTTGTTGTTGAGGAAACGCTGCTTGAAGCCGAGCTCCAGGGTGGTCACCACCTCGGGGTCGTAGGAGGTGCGCAGGGTGGTCTCTTCGGCGCTGACGACGAACGGGTTGCCGTTGGCGTCGATGTCGCCGTCGACGATGGTGCCCTCGAAGACGTCGCCGATGCCGCCCGCCTTGAAGCCGGTGGCCAGGTAGGCGTAGAACAGCGTATCGGCGTCGGCGTCGTAATCGATGCCGATGCGCCAGTCGTGGTTGCTCCAGGAGCCCCGGTTGTCGTTCTGGTTGAAGTCGGGGTAGATCAGCGGGTTGGCGAAGAAGTCGATGGGCAGGGTGTTGAGCGTCTCGCGGTCGAAGCCCATCTGGCCGCCGTTGACCGCCGAGGCGGCGATGTCGTTGGCCGCGCACTCGTTGGTCACGTTGCAGATGTAGGAGCGGCCGCCGATGTCCTGCTTGGTTTCGTCGCTGAAGCGGTAGCCGAGGGTCATGTTGTGCCGCGGGCTCAGCTTGAACGTTCCCTGGGCGAAGGCGGCACCCGCCGTGGTCGAACGGTCGGGCTGGATGAACAGCGCCTTCTCGTCGATGGCGTTATCGAAGAAGCCGATGGTGCTGGTCTTCTCGTGGAAGTAGTTGACGCCGGCGATGAAGTCGAACTTCTCGTTGCCGTACGACTGCAGCTGCACTTCGCCGGAGTAGGACTGAGAACCGGTGCCGGGCATGAAGAACAGCGCCTGGTCCCAGGCGTTGAGGCTCAGCTCCATGTCCTGGGCGGACTCACGGTCCTGGTCCTCGGCGCCGGCAAGGGCGACCAGGTGCAGTTTTTCGTTGATGTCCCAGTCGAAGCGGGTCCGCAGGTACATGATGTCGAGGAATAGGCGCCCGGGGATGTTGACCACCGCCTGGTAGGTGTCGTCCTCGGGGAACAGGTTGGAGCAATCGTTGGTGCCGGTCACGATCGGGTTGCCGGCGTCGTCCAGCGCCAGCTGGTTGTCCTCGGTCAGTTCGTAGACCGGACGCCCCCGCAGCTTCTCGCAGTTGACCAGGTCGACACCGCCGGCGCTGTCGGTCTGGAAGTGCTGCATGCTGACGAACAGGGACATGTCGTCCCGCTTGGGCTGCCACAGCCCGCTGACCCGGTAGGCCCACTCCTTGGCGTTCATGTAGAAGTCGTCGTTGTCGGCGCGGACGAGACCGAAGATCGAGGCGCCGAGGTCGTCGGCCCACCAGTTGGAGTTCTGGGTGCGGGCGAAGCACTCGGGGCTGTTGCACTCGTCGAACGAACCGGGAGCGATCTCCGGGGCGCCGGCGACCTTGTCGGCGATGAAGCGCTGGTCGTACTGGTTCGGATCCCAGTAGCCGGTGATGAACGAATCCCGTTCGTGGTAGCGGCCGGCGAAACGGAACGCCCAGGTATCGGAGACCGGCTTGTTGACCATCAACTGCAGTTCCGGCGCGTTGAAGTTGCCGTACTGCACGTTGAGCTTCGATTCGAAGCCGGTGAATTTCGGTTTGGCCGAGATGATGTTGATGCTGCCGACGGTGGAGTTGCGGCCGAACAGTGTGCCCTGGGGCCCGCGCAGTACCTCGACCCGCTCGTTGTCGAACATTAGGCCGAGCATGCCCTGCATGCGGGGCGAGTAGATGCCGTCGAGGTGGACGCCGACCGCCGGGTCCCCGAGCTCGGTTTCGTTGGTCGAGCGGACGCCGCGCAGCGAGATGATCGGGGTGGACTGCCCGTTCTTCGTCGCGATGTCCATGTTGGGCACCATCTGCGCCAGGTCGGTGACGTTCTGGACCCCCTCCCGGTCCATCGTCTCCTGGTCGATGACGGTCACGGCCACCGGGGTCTTCATCAGGTCGGTCTCGACGCGGGTCGCGGTGACCGTGATGGACTCGGTGTGGCCTTCCCGGCGCGGCTCCTCCTCCTTGCCGTCCTTCCTGGCCTTGCCCTTTTTGTCCTCGTCCTTCTTGGACTCGGCGGCCTCGGATACCGGTTTGGCTCCGTCGGAACCCCCCTCCGGTTCCTGGGCCTGAACCCCGTCGGTCGCCGGAACTACCAGCGCCCCGAGGCAAATGAAAATAAGCAGTGCCCGGACTGCCATTGCCGCTCCCTCCCTGTTTCGATGCCCGTTTTCCCGAATCCCTTCGAAGCTTCCGGCCCTCAGTTCGGACAGCAACTTCGAAGAAGCGGGTATACCCCCGAATTCGCGTCCCTGAAGCTACGCAACGATTGACAGCGCTGTCAATAAGAAATTGACAGCGCTGTCATAACTCCGTATATACCGTTCGACCTCGGGGGGAATCCGACCTACTAGCGCTAAACACCATCCCCGGTTGCAGGAGTGCCGCGCTGGCGTAGCACTTCAGGGATTCGGGGGCTAAACCCCCACTTGGAGCCGACTTAGATGCTGAGGCGTCCCACGATCGACGATGTTGCCGGGCTCGCTGGAGTCTCGATCAAGACCGTTTCGCGGGTCTTCAACCGCGCGCCGAACGTGCGCCGGGAGACCCGTGAGAAGGTCTTCGCGGCAGCCGAGACGCTCCACTACCAGCCGAATCTTTCCGCCCGGCAACTGGCCAGCAACCGCACCTTCCTGGTCGGCATGGTCTACGACGATCCGGATCCGGAAACGACCAACGACTACGTGACCGCGATCCAGTCCGGCTCGCTGCTGGCCTGCCGGGACTACGGCTACCACCTGCTGATCAACCCGGTCAGCGTCAACTCGCCGAAGCTGATCGACGAGTTGACGGCGCTGAATCGCCAGGTCGACGGACTGATCGTGCTTCAGCCGCTCTCCGATGTGCGGGCGGTGAACCAGTTCATTACCGAGAACGACGTCGCCTGCGTGCGGCTTTCCCAGCGGCCGTTGGCCGGCTACGCCTCGATCTCCGTGGCGGACGTCGAGGCCTCCGACGAGATGACCGAGCACCTGTTGAGCCTCGGCCATCGCCGCATCGGCTTCATCATGGGGCACCCCGAGCACGGTCAGAGTCACGACCGCATGGCCGGGTACCGGCGCGCCCTCGAGCGCAACGGCGTTCCCTTCGACCCGAAGCTGGTGGCCCAGGGCCTGTTCGACTACGACTCCGGCTACGCCTGCGCCCGTCGACTGTTGTCCCTGGCGGATCTGCCCACGGCGATCTTCGCCAGCAACGATCCGATGGCCATGGGGGTGCTCTCCGCGGCGCGGGAGATGGAGTTCGACGTGCCGGGCAAGCTCTCGGTGGCCGGATTCGACGATTCGCCGCTGGCCCGTCACGCCTACCCGTCGTTGACCACGGTGCGCCAGCCGATCGCCTCGATCGCGCGACTCGCTACCGAGGAGCTGATGCAGCGACTGCAGAACGGCGGCGCGGGTGACGCCAATCACTGCCTGAAGGCGGAGGTCATCCTCCGCGCGTCCACGGCCGCGCCGCCGCGGCAGGCAGATCAAGCAAGTTCATGAAGATCGATCGAGACAAGATTCTTTTGCGCAGGGAGGGAGACGAGATGATTCGACGGAGCGGTCTAGCAGGGGTGTTGATCCTTGCGATGGCGCTTGCGACCCCGGTCGCCGCCGACACGTTCTACGCGTACACCCAGGGCGGTATTCCGTCCGGGGCAGACATCTTCACCTGGTGCGATACGCCGCCTTGCGACGTGTTCGAGCCGGTGGTCTGCGATAACCCCGAGGGGGGCAACTCCCTCCGCATGAACACCAACGTCTGGGGTGGCTTCGGTGTCTTCCTGCTGGGGGATCTCGCCGATCTGTCGGACTACGACGACGGTGAACTGCGCTTCTGGGTCAAGAGCACCAACGAACTCAAGATCGAGTTCCAGTGCCGCCCCGCCGGCTTCGACGTGACCTACACCACGTTCCTCAGCCAGACCAACTGGGACGGCACCGGCGACTGGCAGGAGATCCAGATCCCCATCGCCGATTTCTTCGCGCCGGATCCGGTCGACCCGGCCTGTTTGGCGACCGTCTACGCGCCGATCATGAGCACCATCGAGAACCTGCCGTTCTTCAACTCGTTCCAGATCGACTACGCGCGCTGGGTCGAGCCGAACAACCCGTCCGGCGCGTCCAACGTCTCGGTTTCGGGCCGGCAGTTCATGGTCGACGGCGAGCCCTTCGTGGTCAACGCCATGGCCTACGCGCCGATCGGCATCGGTGAGAACTGGCAGGCCGGTTGGGCCGACCGCGCCGATCGCTACAACGTCGACTTCCCGTTGATGAAGGAGGCCGGCGCCAACGTGGTGCGTCTCTACGCGCCGATCGTGAGCGAGGCGATGCTCGACGCCGCCTGGGCCAACGGGCTCTACGTCATTCCGACCTTCGGCGTCGATTCGATCCAGCTGACCTGCCCCGAGGGCAGGGCCTACGTGCAGGACCGCTTCGTCGAGATGGTCAACGACTGGAAGGACCACCCGGCGATTCTGGCCTGGATCATCGGTAACGAGGTCAACGTCAACCTGGGCAGCGCCGACATCTGCACCGACTGGTACCCGACCCTCGAGGCGATGGCCGCCGCCGGTCACGCCGCCGAAGGGGCCGCGTTCCACCCGATGGGGACCGCCATCGCCGATGCCAACTCGCTGGGCGACGCCTGTATCGCCGGCTGTAGCGACGACACCGCCATGCCCAACGTCGACTTCTGGGGTGCCCAGATCTATCGCGGCTGCTCCTTCGGTTCTGCCTTCGACGACTACGCCGGCAAGGCGGACTGCGAGCGGCCGCTGTTGCTCACCGAGTTCGGTGCCGATTCCTACGACGGTGTGATCGGCGCCGAGGATCAGCTCGGCCAGGACACCTGCTTCAGCAGTCTGCTGGCCCAGGCCGATGCCAACCTCGCCGTGCGCACCGCCGGTGCGGTCAGCACGGGGCACACGATCTTCGAGTGGACCGACGAGTGGTGGAAGGCTGAGTGCGATCCCGGTACCTCCTGGTTTGCCCACGACACCTGCACCAGCTTCGTCAACTCCGGCTTCCCCGACCCGAACATCAACGAGGAGTGGTGGGGCCTGGTCGCCCTCGATTCCGGCGATCCCGGTGCCCGTAACTCCCGTACCGCTCTGGGCACGGTCAGCGAGGCCTGGAATCTGGGCGAAGCCTGCACCTTCGGCTTCGACAGCTTCAACGCGGGAACCGGCGACGCATCGCTCTCCTTCGACGTCGGCTCCGGCTCGTCGGACCACGTCCTGTACTACGGGCCGCTGGGCGACGTTTCGACCTACGGCTACAGCGGCGAGATTGCCGCCCTGGGTGCCGACGGCTCGAGCAACGTGACGCTGCCCTCCGGCTCCCTGTTCATGATGGTCGTTCCCAAGAACACCGGGGAAGAGGGTTGCTACGGCCTCGACTCCGCCGGCGTCGAGCGCCCGGCCTCTCCCGGGGCCGGCGTCAGCCAGTCGGCGACCCGGGCCTGTGTCTGCAACGCACCGTAATCGGCAGGGGCGGCTTCGGCCGCCCCTTATTGATTTGTATCGAGAGATCTGAACAAGAAAACACCGATGGCTTTCCCCCTAAGAGAGGTTAGAGAGATGAAGCGGATTCTTACTTTCTGTGCCATGGCGCTGCTGTGCCTGGCGCCCACGGTGGCCTTCGCCCAGCTGAGCTCCTACAGCCAGGACTTCGAAGGCCTCGACCAGTCCAACCCGGACGCCCTGAACCAGGACGGCTGGCTGATCTTCGCCAACGTGTTCAACCCCGACGGCAGCTACGCCTACGGCTACGGCGTGTTCCCGGCTCCCAACGGCGGAAACGGCTTCAGCGCGATCATCCCCGGCCCGGGCGACCCGAACGTGGGCGGCCCCGACCAGGGTGAGCAGCAGCTCAGCATCTACAGCGACTACAACAACCAGGACCACGGTATCGGCCGCGTGATCGAGGCCAACGTGTTCCAGGAGCAGATCGTCGGTGCCGGTGATGTCGGTACCCGCTGGACCTTCTCCTTCGACGCGACCCGCGGCAACATCGAAGGCGCGACCACCGCTCGAGCGTGGTTCAAGACCCTCGACCCCAACGCCGGCTTCGCCCTGACCAACTTCATCTGGGTCGACATGACCGACGTTCCGACCACCTGGGATCGCTACTCGGTTTCGATCGACATCGACGCCGGCCTGGTCGGTCAGGTCCTGCAGTTCGGTTTCCTGAACAACGCCACCAACTACGAAGGCTCCGCCGTCTACTACGACAACATCGAGTTCGCGCGTGCCGTCAGCGTCGACGTCAAGCCCGGTGCCTGCCCGAACCCGGTCAACCGCTGGACCAAGGGTGTCCTGCCGGTTGCGGTCCTCGGTAGCGACGACCTCGACGTCTACGACCTGGATCCGGCCACGCTGAACCTCAACGGCGGCTACGCGATCCGCTGGAGCTACGAGGACGTGGCCACTCCCTTCGGCGGCGACCTCTGCGGCTGCACCGAGGAAGAGGGCGACGGCTACACGGACCTGGTGCTCTACATCCCGGTTCCGAACATCGTCGACGCCATGGGTTACCCCCAGTGCGGCGATCAGCAGATGTCCCTGGGCGGTGCGCTGGTTGACGGCACGCTGGTGCGCGGTGCGGACTGCATCGAATGGCGCGGCGGCTGCAAGCAGGCTCCGGGCGGCCCGAAGCTGGACGTCACCGTCGGTGGCTCCACCTCCGGTAGCGGCACGAGCCTGAGCCTCAAGTAGGCCCTCGGACTCACGCACTCTGTTCGATAAGCGCCGCGGGCGGCAAGGGCTGCCCGCGGCGCGTCTCTGAGCGGCCCGGTCGATCCGGGCCAAACGATCCCTCCGTCGCGCCCCGAGCGCCTACGAGCGAGTTGCCCTGATGTCTTCGTTCGCCATCGCCGGTCTGATCGTCTCCCTCATCGCCAGCGGATCCGCCCCCCTGGGGCTGGAGAGGCCCGATACCTCCAGGCTCCCTTCCGACGGAGCGAACGCCGGTCCGACGGTTCCCGCCGGTTGGACGCTGGTCTGGAGCGATGAGTTCGATGGAGCCGGTGCGCCGGATCCGCGCTACTGGGGGCACGAGGTCAACTGCTTCGGCGGCGGCAACAACGAGCAACAGTGCTACACCGACCGTCCGGTGAACTCCTTCGTCCGGGATGGAGCGCTGCACATCGTGGCGCGCGAGGAAAGATTCAACGGTCCGGCGTTCCAGGATGAGGATCCCCGCTACCCCGGCCCGAACATCACCCGTAACTACACCTCGGCCCGCCTGCGGACCCGGGACAAGGTCGACTGGAAGTACGGCCGTATCGAGGTGCGGGCGCAGCTTCCCGGTGGTCCCGGCATGTGGCCGGCGATCTGGATGCTTCCCACCGATTGGGTCTACGGCGGCTGGCCGTCGAGTGGCGAAATCGACGTGGTCGAGGCGGTCAACCTGCCCCGGGGGGACTACCCGGGTTGGGGAACGGTGATTCACGGCACGCTGCACTACGGGCTGGATTGGCCCCAGTGGGAGAACCACGGCTTTACCCACGTGATGGACGTCAACCCGGCCGATGGTTTCCACACCTACAGCATCGAATGGGAACCCGACGAGATCCGCTGGTACGTCGATGACGTGCACTACCAGACCCAGCGTTCCGAGGGTTGGTACAACTACATCTGGCAGGGTCAGGGCAAGGGCTTCGGCGTGGCCAACCCCCGGGCCCCGTTCGATCAGCGCTTCCACCTGCTGCTCAACGTCGCCGTCGGCGGGGACTGGCCCGGTCCGCCGGACCGCAACTGGGACAGCGATCGGGAGATGGTCGTCGACTACGTGCGGCTCTACCAGTGCGACGAAGACCGGATTCAGGGCTCGGGCGGCGCGTCCTGTGCCACCGTCGACCCGGCGGTGCAGGTCAACACCGATCGCGGATCGCCGGGCATCCAGGATTACCTGCTCTACGAGGACGGCCCCCAGACGATCTACGGCGTCGAGATGGCTACCGACGCCTACGCCGCACCCGGCGCCACCGTCGAGTCGACGGTGCTCGACGAGGGCCCGTGGCAAGTGGAGTTCCGCCGGGATGCGCCGTTCAACGTCGGCGAGCCTCTGGGGCAGGTCTCCCTGGCCGGCGATCGTTCCTTCTGGCTGGCGGGCGGAGCCGGCTGGACCCGCAACGGCGAGATCGAATTCGACATCAAGATCGACAGCATCGCTCCGGACACCCGGTTGTTCGTCAAGATGCAGAGCTACTACCCGCAGGTCGGGTCGGTCGAGCTGATTGCCGGACGCCGCGGACAGAGTTCCGCGGCCCGGCTGACCCAGGCCGGGTCGGCCCCCTCGGGGTCGGCGGTGGTGGTGCCGCGCAACGCCTGGCGCCATGTGGCGGTCAAGATCTCCGATCTGATGGAGAACCGCGGCCCCGGCGAGATTCCGCTGGATATCCGGGCGATCCGCAAGGCGCTGATCCTGGAGAGCACCGGGCCGGCGCGGGTGCAGATCAACAATGTTCGGCTGAACTGTGCGTACAACACCGAGCCCGAATGGTGGCAGACCGACAAGTACTGCTATCTGGCCCTGGGCCGCGCCCTCGACGAGCCCACTCCGGAACCGGAGCCGCAGCCCGAGCCCACCACCGCTCCCGCCGGCGGCCGCTCGGAAGGCGCGATGTCGCTACGGGATCGCTAGGAGCGTCCGGCCCGACGGCCGGCGGTTCGCAAGTCTCGAGTCAGCGCTGAAACGGATTGCCGGGTAACATGGTCCCTGGGGCACAGGGGTCGGTATGGTTCGTTTAGTCCTGGCTATGTCCCTCGCACTTTGCGTCGTCCCTGTCGTATGCGCCGCCGGTTCGGCGGAAGACGGCACGCCTGCCCAGGCGGTCGAGGCCTACCATCGGGCCTTCATCGCCGGAGAGGCCGATGCCGCCCGGCGTCTGATCGGTTCCCAGTTCTGGATGAGCGGCGGAGCCGGCTCCTCCGACGCCGTCGACTGGGAGGCCCACATGTTCCTCCAGGGCGACGAGATCGACCGCTGGCTGCGCTTCATGATCAAAGAGGCGGGGCCCTTCCGGAACAAGGTCGAGGTACTCAGCACCAACGAACGCGCCGGAGCGGCGATGGTCGTGACCCGGGAAAGCGGGCGCAACAAGTTCCGGGAGTGGTCCGGCGAGGTGGTCGTCTGGCAGCTCGGCCAGGTCGACGGATCGTGGAAGATCCTCGGCTTCTTCCTCTCCGACGCCCGCAATCCGGAGTGAGCGGGTGAGTGTGCCCGGGCCGCCCAATCCGCGGGGCTTCGGGATCAACCCGGGCTACGCCCGGTTGGGCCACTGGAACGTGTTGCTCACCGCGCCGATTCGCCGGCGCTATCAGGCCAGCTACGTCACGCCGCTCACGCTCAAGGCGGTGTTGCGCGGGGTGGCCCACTATCGCACCCCGCGTGGTCACTACGCGGTCGATCCCGAGACGGTGCTGCTGTTGAATCAGGGGCAGCACTACGAGCTGGATATTTCCGCCGAGAGCGGCACCGAGACCTTCGCGATCTTCTTCGAGCCCCGTTTCGTCGTCGAGGCGATTCATGCCGCCCGGTCCGACGATGAGGCGCTGCTCGACAACCCGGTCTCCGGCGGGGAGGGAGAGCTGCGCTGGGACGAGTGCTTCCATTCCATCGATAGCTCGGCCGGCCGGGTGATCCGCGAGATGGGCCGCCGCTATCGGCGGGGCGCCCCTGCCGAGAGCTGGTTGGAGGACGCATTCCACGATCTTGCCGCGTGCCTTCCCCGCCTGGCCGGGGACGGTGCCCGCCGGTCGGCGAAACTACCCTCGTCCCGCGTGTCCACCCGCCGGGAGATCTATCGACGGCTGCTGCTTGCCCGGGACTACGCCTACTCCAACCCGGCCGGCGATCTGAGCGTCGAGGCGCTGGCGCGGCACGCCGCCATGTCGCCGTTTCATTTTCATCGCAACTTCCGCCGGGCGTTCGGCGCGACCCCCGCCGGGTTCGTCCGTGAGCGCCGGTTACAGCGGGCGGTCCAGCGCCTGGCGGCAGGGCAGGAGACCGTTGCCGATACCGCGGCCGCGGTCGGATTCGCCTCGGCCGGTTCGTTCAACAACCTGTTCCGCCGGCGGTTCGGCATCTCGCCGGGAGCGCTGCAGCGGATGACCGCCGGTGAACTTCGCAAGTTTCGAGAGCCGTTGCCCGGACTCTGAGCGCTAGGCTGTTTGCATCCCGTCCTGAAGGAGCAGCAGTCATGGCAAATCGCAGGTCTTCCCCCGATGCGCAGGGCCGCCGCGTCGCTGGCCCTTCCTTCCTGGTCCTGCGGGCCCGGGGCCGTCGAGGACGGCCCGCACTCGGCGCTGATCGACGCCATCGAGCAGGGGAATCTGGAGCGGGTGCGCAGCCTGCTCGAGGCCCGGCCTGCCCTCGCCGCGGCGCGGGACGCGTCGGGGCGCAGCATGTTCGTGCTGGCTCATCGCCTGCGCCGGTTGGAGATTGCGGCGGAGATTCAGCGCCACGGCCTGGAGCCCGATCTGGTCGAGGCGGTGCTGGCCCGCGACGCGGAAACCTTCATCCAACTGGCCCAGGCGGATCCCGACGGGGTCAACGCCGATCATCCCTTCGGTGGACCGTCGTACTACGCCGCGGCCTGGAGCGGCGCGACGGAGATGTTCTGGCCGCTCAACCGCTGGGGCGGAAACCCGAACGCTCGCGGGCGAGACGGCATCTCCGCGTTCCGGGTCGCCCTGGACCACCCCGATCGGGCGCAGGCCCGGGAGATGGCCTACCGCATCCTGGTCGACGCCGGTGATCCCGGGGCCGAGCAGGCGGGTGGCAACACCCTGCTCCACGGCGCCGCGGCGTTGGGGGACGCGGAGCTCGTGCGGGACCTGATCCGCCGTGGCGCGACGGTCGACGCGAGCGATGCCGACGGCCGGACTCCGCTGGATATCGCCGACCGGGAGGGGCACCCCGACGTCGCGGCGGTGCTTCGCGGGCATCGAAGGATTCCGCGCAGCGGGACGACCTCGCGCCTGCGTCTGGACGCCCGGGGCGAAGCGTATGCCGCGCCCGGCGCCTCCGGGGTCCCCCAGTTCGCGATCAATCGCTTCGCCGAGGTCTGCCACTACGACCTGGAGGCCGCGCAGGCGGTTCACCGGGAGCACCCCGCCGTGATTCACGGCAACGCCAGCTGGAACGAGCTGGGAGTCGAGGCCTGCGCCCACATGGAACGGATCGACTGGACCCGTCATTTTCTCGAGGCCGGCGCACCGTTGTCCCTTGCGACGGCGATCGCGGTTCGCGAGACGAAGCTCGCCCGCCGTTTGCTCGAAGAGGATGCGTCCCGGGTTCATGAACGGGGCGCTCACGACTTCCCGCTGATGTGGTTCCCCCAGATCGCCGGCGGCCACGTCGAGTCTGCCGAGCTGCTGCTGTCCTACGGCGCCGATGTGAATCAGGCCAAGCAGAGGGTGACCGGTCTGCACAAGGCCGCCTACGCGGGACAGACGGATCTGGTCGCGTTCCTGCTCGAGCGGGGCGCGGATCCGTCGCTCATCGGGCGCAGCGATTTCTCCGATCTGGTCGGCACGCCGCTGGACTGGGCCCGTGCACGCGACCGTGAAGATGTCGTGCGCCTGTTAGAGCAACGCGGGTCGGCCGGTTGAACCGTCCCGAACCGCTGCGGGGTCGCCGTGCCTTTCTGGGCGCCGCCGGTTCGAGCATCCTCGGAGTGCTCGTTGCCGAATGGACCCTGGACGCCGCAGGCGCCCCGGAGGCTCGGCGGGTCGAGGCCCCCGAGTGTACCGCCCGAGGCATCCTGGAGCTGGACCTCCGCGCCGAAGCACTCGATGCCCTCGAGCGGTTCTACGGCGAGGTCATCGGTTGGCCGGTGCGAAGGGAAGGAACGCTCCTGACCGTGCAGGCCGGAGGGACGCGGCTGTGCTTCAGGGAAAGCGGCGGGCCGCTCGTTCCCTACCACGTGGCCTGGACCATCCCGTCGAACCGTTTTACCCAGGCCAAGCGGTGGCTGGGAGCGCGCACGACACTGTTGCGGGCACCGGACGGGCGAGACGAGTTCCATTTCACCCGGGCTCGCCGGAGGGGCGTCTACTTCGCCGATCCCGCCGG
>CAZBZH010000050.1:0-13853 GCA_964496265.1 uncultured Acidobacteriota bacterium
CACGTGGTGGGGGCGTACCTCTACCATCGCTCCAACCACGCACTGGCCGAACCCAACGACCGCATCACGAGCATCAACGTGCTCGAGTTCGGCATCGAGACCGAACGCTGGGATCGCCCCGGCACCCGCTGGAGCAGCGCGCCCTGGGGCACCCTCGACGCCCGGGCCCGGGTCGGCTGGGTGATCAACTCGAGCTTCGGCGAGGACCGGCGCTACCACGTCCGGGGAGGCGTGCGCTGGACCTCTCCGGTTGGCCCCGGGCGCACCAAGCCCTTCCTGCTGGTCGAGTTGGAGGACGGCGACGTCAAGCGCCGGCGCTACGCGGCGGGTCTCGCCACCGGAGAGCACAGCGAGGTTCTGCTGGAGTTCCGCAACGACGAGCAGTACTTCTCCGCGGACCAGACCGCGGTGGTCCTGCTGGGCAGCTTCGAGTACTGAGCCGGAGCTACTCGATCTCGGGGAACGAGGCCGGAGCGGCCCGCATCTCGTAGGTCAGGTGGGGAAGGGAGGCCACCCGGGCACGTTGGCCGCCGTAGAAGTCCAGTCGATCCTTGCCGTCGGCGGTCTCGAACTCGAAGGAGGCGATCGGCGAACCGGGTGCCTTGTTCGCCAGCTTCCAACCCTTGATCGGCGCCTCGAGCAGCTTGACCAGGAAGCCTGCGGCGTCTTCCGAAGCCCAGCTGCGGCCGTCGGCGGTCACCCAGGCGTCGCCGTTGTTCTCCGCCGAGAAGTTGGCTCCCCCCTTGTCGTAGCTGAAGCGGGTCACCTGATAGCGGTTGATGTTGGTCAACCGGTTATTGCCGAGCTTGTCCAGAGAGGTGGCGGCCGCGGCGAGAGCGGCTGCCTCGGTCAACATCACCGACGGGCGGTCTCCCCGATGAACGAAGCGATCCACACCATCGATCGCCCCGAGGCGCAGCTCGCGCTCCAGACCGTTGCCCTGCACGCTCACACTCAGGCCGTCGTCGAAACCGAAGGAGGCGTCGTCCGCGGACACACCGTCGCGGTAGCCGCTGACGGTGAGGGAATCCAGGGTGCTGAGCAGCCGCTCGACCCGGGCGGCGGAGGCGGGCATGCGGAACGGCTCCACCACCCACCAGGCATCCCCTTCCCGGGCAATGGTGAACGAATCTCCCCCTTCACTCAGGGTGAAGCGTTCGACATCGGCGCGCCCGATATCGAGCACCCGGGTGTCCCGCAATTTCTCCAGCCGGGGTTCCAGCAGCGGGGCGGACTGCAGCCCGAGGGTCAGCACACCCTCCCGGCCTTCGACGATGCCGTAGCTGCCGATGGCGGTGGGCAGCTGGTTGCCGATGCGCAGTTCAGGGACATCGGGACCGGCGACCTGGTAGATCACACGAGCCGGATCGAGCCCGTAGCTCGACAGTTCGGCGGCCTCGTCGATGATGTCGGTAACCCGGGCCCGCTGCATGGCGGCGAGGATGTCGCTCAGGTTGCGCGCGTCTGCCAGATCCTGCACCGGCTCGACCACGCGCCAGGTCTCGCCGTCGCGCACGAAGCGCCACGCAGTCTCTCCGAGGCGCATGTCGAGGCCGGTGACCTCTCGGTCGGAGAAGCTGAGCAGCCGGGCCTCGGCCCGCTCCTCACGCTCGGTGTTCTCGTCCTTCTGCTGGAAGTACCAGGCGGCGCCGACCACCGCGATCAGGACCACGGCCGCCATCACCAGTCGCTTCATCACTTACCTCGCCGGCGCATGTAAACCACCACCCCCGCCAGCAGCACCAGCAGCGGGGTGGTGAAGACCACGGCGTAGAGCGTCCGCCGGCGCGGCGTGTCGAACTCGATGCGCTGGCCGGCCATCGGCTGGCGCCGGATCGAGATCAAATCCGACTGACGGGTCAGCCAGGCGACGCTGTTGAGGAACAGGTCCCGATTGGTCCGCTCCCGCAGGAAGCCGGTGCTGGCGAAATCCGCATCGCCGAACAACACCACCCGGGTGAGCAGGTCTTCTCCCGCGATCTCTTCCTGCTTCCAGGAGGCCGCGGCGATGATGTAGCGGCCACTCTGGACCATCTGATCTTCGGTGAACACCTGGCCCCGGTCGGTGGTGACCGCGATACCGGTGTGGAACAGCAGCTGCTCGCCGGTCTCGAAGTGGCTGACCACCACGGCACCGGGGAAGGCGGTCGGCAGGTCGCTGCTGAACCCGCGCACCGTGTCATGAACCCGCAGCGCTTCCGGTTCCTTGTAGTTCTTGATCGCCAGGTAGTTGCTCAGGGTTCCGTAGTGGGACGAGGGATCGGAAACCTCTTGATCCGAGGCGCGCAGGCCCCAGACCTCCAGCACCTCGTTGAGGGTGCGGTCGCCGTCCTTGTCGAGCATGGCGATCATGCGGCCGCCGTCGGCGAGCCATTGTCCCAGCCGGTCCAGGTCCGCCTTGGGCATCGGCTGTTTCGGATCGGCGATCCACAGCACCGAGACCTCGTCGGGAATCGGCTGGGAGAGGCTGACGTCGGCGACATCGTAGTACTCGGCGCGCAGCGCTTCGATGGCGCCCTGCATGCTGTTGGCGGCCCGGGATTGCGGGTCCCGCACGCCGTAGCCGCGCACGTAGCCGACCACCGGCCGGCCCGCGCGCCCCGCCTCGAGGATCGCGTTGGTCACGCTCTCTTCGTCCTCACCGCGGAAGACGATGCGGCGGTCGCCGCGGACGGCAACGGTCAACCCGTTGAGCACACCGTGCTCCCGGCGGTCCAACTCCAGTTCGTCGATGATCCCGGGAGTGCGGGTCACGTCGTAGAACTCGTAGGAGACCTTGTCGCTGGCATCCAGGTAGAGATTGAGCAGGCGCAGGTAGATCTTGCGAACCTCGAGGGCCTGGCCGTCGGAGGCGTAGAGGGCGTAGAGCTTGACCGGCTCCTCCAGCCCCTGGAGCATGCTCAGGCTCTGGGGCGAGAGCTGGTTGCTTCCCTGCTTCGAAAGATCGAGGCGGCCGCCCAGGCGCATGCTGATCGCCAGTGCCAGCAGCGTGGCGACGACGATCATCATGGTGTAGATCAGCGAACTGGCCTGACGTTTGGCCAGACGCCCGACATCCCTTGCCTCGGTGGCGTCGATCTGGTCGCGAGTGCGGAAGGTGGCCATCCGGCTATCTCCAGCGGGCCGAGTCGATGACCTGCACGCAGAGGAACAGGAACAGGAACATCAATCCGCAGGCCAGCACGATGGCGTGGGACTCGATCACGCCAAGGGACATGGTCAGCGACGCGTTACGCAAAGAGAGCGCTCCGACGACCTGGTTGGCCCAACCGCTGAAGCGGCCGAGCAGCAGCTCGCTGAGCCACAACGGCAGCAACATCGGGTAGGTCATCAGCAGCGCGACGATCTGGTTCTCGGTCAACGACGAGGCGAACAACCCGATGGCCAGGATGACGGCTCCGAACAGGAAGTAGCCCAGATAGGCCGCTCCCAGCGCCGGCCACTCGGGATCGGCCCAGAAGTCGATGGTGATGATCAGCGGCAGCGTGAGGAGCAGCATCAACGCCAGGATCGCCAGGGTGCCGAGGAACTTGCCCAGGACCAGCTGGGTCGTGGTAATCGGCGAGGTCATCAACAGCTCGGCGGTGCCGTTCTTGCGCTCCTCGCTGAGCACCCGCATGGACAGCGCCGGCAGGGCCAGCATCAGCGCCAGGTTGACCCAGAAACTCATGAACTGGATCACGTAGGTGCGGATGTTCTGGTTCCCCTCGGCGATCGCGGTGTCGTTGAGGCTCGAGTAGAGGAACACGCTGAAGAAGAAGCCCAGGCCGACGATCAGCAAGAACATGATGATCACGGTGTAGGCGATCGGCGAGACGAAGTAGCTGTAGATCTCTCGCCGGGTGAGGTTCAGGATCGAGTTCACGCCGCGGTGTCCTCCTCGGTGACGAGGTTGCGGAAGACGTCCTCGAGGGTCTCCCGCTCGGGGGAAAGTTCGATCAGTCCGGCGCCGCTCTCGACCAGCATGCCCGAGAGGCGCTCGCGCACCTCCCCTTCCCGGTCGAGCTTGAGCTGGTAGACACCCGGCTCCCCGCGGACCATTCGCTGGATGCCGCCCAGGGCCTTGATGCGCTGGGCCAACTCGTCGGAGTCCCGGGCGACCTTGATCTTGACGTTGTCCGAAGCACCGCCGGCGGTGATGCCGTCGATGCTGTCCTGGGCCACGATCTGCCCCTCGTTGATGATCACCACCCGGGTACAGATGGCGGTGACCTCGGGCAGGATGTGGGTGCTGAGGATGACCGTCTGCTCACCGCTCAGTTCCCGGATCCGCTGGCGGATCTCCATGATCTGCAGCGGGTCGAGGCCCGAAGTGGGCTCGTCGAGGATCAGCACTTCGGGTTCGGGCAGGATCGCCTGGGCCAGGCCGACCCGCTGCCGGTACCCCTTGGAGAGGTTGCCGATGACCCGGTTCTGCACGTGCTCCAGCCCGCACAGCTCGATGGCCCGCTCGAGGGCGACCTTCTGCTTGGCCCGGGGGACCCTTTTCAGGCCGGCCACGAACTTCAGGTAGCTCTTGACCACCATCTCCCGGTAGATCGGCGGGGCCTCACAGAGGTAGCCGATGCGGGACTGCACATCGAGGGGGTCCTTGGTCACGTCGACCCCGGCCACCCGCGCGGTGCCGGCGGATGGCGGGATGAACCCGGTGATCATCCGCATCGTGGTGGTCTTCCCGGCGCCGTTGGGGCCGAGGAAGCCTAGAATTTCGCCTCGCGCCACGTCGAAGGAGACGTCCCAGACGCAGACCCGATTGCCGTAAGCCTTGGATAGCTTGTCAACGTTTACCATGTGATTTCCACCGGGAAAGACCGCTAAGGATACGGCTAGGCATCGGTGCCGTCAATGCCGCGCCGACCTCGCGCAAGGTACGCATCCGCCAGGGCTTCCAGCCGTTGGCTCACCGGAAGCGGGGCTTTCCGGACAGGCGCCTGCGGAGGGTCGACCGAAGACGCGGAAAGGGCGGAAAGCTCGGCCGGAAGTGGGTCGGGGAGCTTCCTCGAGGGGGGCGTTTCGCGCTCCCCCTCGCGCAGCAATCGCACCCGACGAATTCCCAGGTCCGGGTGCTGCTCGGCCAGGCGGGCGGCCAGCTGGGGCACGTACTCGTCGAGCACCGCCTCCCAACTCCCCTCGGCGCCCTGGCCGGGCTCGAGGAACACCTCCAGGGTGCCCCGCTTGATCCCGAGCACCCGGGCCCGGCGGGCGACCGCCTCCCCCGCCACCCGGCGCCAGCGGTCCACCAGCTGTAGTTCGATCTCGAGACGCCGGGGCAACTGCTCCCCGCGCACCGAGGTCTGGCCCAGCCGCTCGAATCCTGCCTTGCGACGCCGCCCACTCATGGCCGGGATTGTAGACCGTTCATGCCGGCAGCCCGAGAAGGAAAAGCGCCGGACCGGCGCAGACGACGGGTCCTATCAGGGAGGGGAAAGGGCTCGGACATCTTCCCGGGAGGGTCTGGGAAGCTGACCGTGTCCGCCCGCTCCGGTCCGGCATGCGGGTCCGGTGGGGACGGCCCCGCCCAGACGTCCGGACGCTTGGCCGCCCCGACGCCTGCCCACCTGGGGTGCAAGGGAACGGCCAGGACCAGGATCCGCCGTTTCCGGGCTTCCCGGGCCCCGGGGGCGCGAGGGGGCGACCGAAAACGTAGCGGGGATAACCGGGCCGTCACCGAGGGGCTAGAACCTCGATAAGAACCGTAGCGCGGGAGCGGGGTCAGCGGGAGGCGCGCAGATGGCGGTACCAGACGTTGACCGCGCGCTGATGGTCGGTGATGTTCTCGGTGAAGGTATGCCCGCCCCCCGGGGCCGCCACGAAGTAGAGCTCACGGGTTTCCAGCGGTCGAATCGCCGCGTCGAGACTCTCCCGCCCCGGATTGCAGATCGGACTCACCGGCAAGCGGTCGATCACGTAGGTGTTCCAGGGCGAGTCGTGATCGAGATGCTTGCGCAGCAGCCGCTTCACCGGCGTTCCCGCCCGCAGCATGCCGTACATCACCGTCGGATCGCACTGCATCCGCATGCCCAGCCGCAGCCGGTTGTGGAACACGCCGGAGATGCGCCAGCGCTCCTCGGGCACGCCGGTCTCCTTCTCGATCATCGAGGCCAGCGCCACCGCGTCGGTCACGCTGAGTGAGGCCTCGGCCGCCCGGGCGATGTAGTCCTCGTCGACAATCTCCCGCAGGCCGGCGACCATCGCGGCCACGATCCGGCGGGGGTCCTCGCCCCGGGGAAAGTGGTAGGTGTCGGGGAACAGGTACCCGTCCAGATGCTCGGCGCCGGGCACCAGATCGCGAATCGGCGCCGGGTCTTGCATGGCGGCCAGCAGCGGCTCGTACTCGGCCACTCCGGCATCGGCGAAGCGCCGGGCGATCTCCTCCATCACCAGCCCCTCGGGGATGGTGACCGGATGCAGCAGGACGTCGCCGCGCATCAGCCGCTCGAGTACCTCGACCGGAGACGCGGGCTGATCGAAGCGGTACTCCCCGGCTCGCAGGGAGCCGGCGTTGCCCTTGAGGCGCAGCCAGATCCGGCCCGGGAGTGGCCGGGTCAGGACCCCGGCCTCGCTGAGGCGCTCGAGCATGGTGGCCGCGGCCATGCCCCGGGGCAACTCCACGACCACCGCGTCCCCTGCCAGGCGGCGTGGGGGCGGTGGAGTTCCCGGTAGCCCTGGAACAGCACGAAGGCCGCCACGGCGGCGGCCAGCAGCGCGAGGCCCAGAGCGACCTTGAGCACGATCTTCATGGGAGTGACTGCGGCCCGTCCATCTCCAGGGCCTGGGAGTCCAGATAGCTCTGTAGGATCAGCGTCGCCGCCAGGGCGTCGATGACCTTGCGGCGTTTGCCCCGGCGGACCCCGCCGCCGATCATCGCCCGCTCGGCCTCGACGGTGGTCAGCCGTTCATCCCACAGTTCCACGGGGATCTCGGGGAAGCGGTCGCGCACCTGGGCGGCGAAGGCCTCGGCCTGCTCGGCGGCGGTCCCGGCGTCTCCCGAGAGCAGCAGCGGATTGCCGATCACGATCCGGCGGACGTCGTGCTCCTCGATCAGGTCGCGGAGCGCGGCCAGGTTGCGGCGCTTGCCCTCGCGCTCGATGTTGCCCACCGGCTGCGCCGTGACTCCGAGCAGATCGGACAGCGCGATGCCGATACGGACTTCGCCGAGATCGAGGGCCAGCACCCTACCCGAGGGTTCGCTCAACGGCCCCCCGCCGCGGCGGCCGCGCCGGCCGCGCCGGGCTTGGGCAGCTTGGCGACCACGCCGTTGACCCAGTCGAGCATGGTCTGCTCGGCGGGATAGATCGCGCCCAGCAGGTGGATGTAGGTGTCCACCGAGGCGACTTTGCCCTCACCGCCGAAGTACAGCCGGCTCTCGCCGCAACGCTTGCCCTGGTTGCCCGAGTAGAGCAGCCAGCTGTCGTTGTGACGATCTTCACGGGTGGTGTACAGGCCGCCGTAGGACCCGACCACGATGTCGATGCCGGGCACGGTGCGCACGATGCGCTTGGCCTCTTCCTTGTGCAGGGCCGCCAGCATGACCACCACGTCGACCTTGTCGCGCAGCTCCTCGATGTAGGGCCGCACCACGTCGTCGGGCTTTTTGATCACCAGGTTGGCGCCTTCCGGGCCCGCCTTGGAGAACAGCGGGTTGTAGCGGGCGGCCCCCACGATCCCGACCTTCAGCTTCTTGCCCCCCTTGGGGGCCTTGGCCTCGACGATCACGTAGGGCTTGAACACCGGCTCGCCGGTGTCCTGGCGCACGATGTTGGCCGAGACGAAGGGGAACTCGGCCCCCTTGGTGTTGGCCAGGAACGCGTCGTAGCCCAGGGACAGATCCTTGGTGCCGACGTTGGCCGCGGCGTAGCCGAGCTTACCCATGCCCTCGATCAGGGCCTTGGTCTTGGCCTCCCCTTCCGCGTCGGGGTTGCCGGTCCAGTTGCCGCTGTCCACCAGGAGACGCGGCGCGGTTCCGAACTTCTCTTCCAGCTTGTCGATTAGCCAGGCCCGCCGGGCCAGGCCCCCTGAGGGGTTCTTCTTTCAGCCGCAGGGTTCGAGATAGCCGATCACGTCCCCGGTGTAGATCAGGTGCAGGCCCGGGTCCTTGCCCGGCTTCACCAGCCCCCCGGCCTGGGTCTGAGCCCAGGCGGAGGCGGTGGCGAGCAGGGCCACCGTCAACACGGCCACGGCCGTTCGCATGATTCTCGTGCTCAAGGTGCTGCCTCCAGCCGGCCGGCCGCCATCCATCCGGCGCCGGCCCGCGATGCCTTCGTAACCTACCAAACCCCGCGAGCGGTGTCCGCGAAACATGGCAGATGCATAAAGAGAGGCTGTCGCCAATCGGGGGTTTCCGCAAGTAAAAGACACGTACAAGCGATCCGGGGGCTCGTCGCCGCGAAAGAGCCCCTGACCGCAACCTAAGTCAATTATAAGAACAGGCGGCAGCCTGCAACAAACAGGTACCCTGCCCGCGGGCCGCCTGTGTAGAATTCCGACGCCATGGACCAGACCGCCACCCTGCGCATCATCCTCGCCTCGGCCTCACCCCGCCGGCTCGAGCTGCTTCGCCGGCTGGGGCTCGCCCCGGAGACCCGGGCCTCCGGTCTCGACGAGGAGACCCGCGAGGGAGAGACCCCCGCGGAGACCGTTCGCCGCCTCGCCTTCGAGAAGGCCAAGGCGGTGGTGCAGGAACTCAATGCCCCGGGCGCTCTCGTGCTCGGCGCGGATACCGAGGTGGTCTGCGACGGCAAGATGCTGGGCAAACCGGCCGACGCCACCGAGGCCGGCGAAATGCTGCGCATGCTCCGCGGCCGGACCCACGAAGTGCTGACCGGCGTCTGCATTCAGGGAAGCGACGGCGGCCGCATCGCCACCGCCGTCGGACGCACCCTGGTGCGCTTCCGCCGCTTCGACGACGCCACCATCGACTGGTACGTCTCCACCGGTGAGCCGCTGGACAAGGCGGGCGGTTACGGCATCCAGGGCCTCGGGGCCGTGCTGGTCGAGGCGATCCAGGGCTCGTGGACCAACGTGGTCGGGCTGCCGCTCGAGATCCTGCCCGATCTGTTCGAGGAACTGGGGCAGAACCTGTTCGACCTACTCGACCGCGACGACGACGACGACTGATCCGTCGCCGCCCTCCCGGAGCTACTCGGCGTACGCCTCCATCGGCGGGCAGCTGCACATCAAGTGCCGGTCGCCGTGGGCGTTGTCGATGCGGGCCGAAGCGGGCCAGAACTTGGCTTCACGGACCCAGGAGAGCGGATACACCGCCTTTTCCCGGGAGTAGGGGCGATCCCAGTTGTCCGCCGTGGCCGCCGCCGCCGTGTGGGGAGCGTTGCGCAGCACGTTGTTCTCCCGGTCGGCCGCTCCCGCCTCGACCTCGCGGATCTCCTCGCGGATCGAGATCATCGCGTCGCAGAAGCGATCGAGCTCGGCCTTGGCCTCACTCTCGGTCGGCTCGATCATCAACGTACCCGCCACGGGGAAGGACATGGTCGGCGCGTGGAAGCCGTAGTCCATCAGCCGCTTGGCGATGTCCTCGGCGCTGATCCCCGCGCTGTCCTTGAACGGACGCGGATCGACGATGCACTCGTGGGCGACGAAGCCCTCCCGGTTGGTGTAGAGCAGGTTGTAGTGCCCCTCCAGCCGGCGGGCGACGTAGTTGGCGTTGAGGATCGCGACCTGGCTGGCCCGGGTCAGTCCGTCCGCCCCCATCATCGCGATGTAGGCGTAGGAGATCGGCAGGATGCTCGGGCTACCCCAGGGCGCCGCCGAGACCGGGCCGATGGCCTGATCGCCGCCGACCTCGATCAACGGATGACTGGGCAGGAAGGGCGCCAGGTGGGCGCCGACCGCGATCGGCCCCATCCCCGGACCGCCTCCGCCGTGGGGGATGCAGAAGGTCTTGTGCAGGTTCAGGTGCAGCACGTCGGCGCCGAACTCTCCCGGACGGCAGAGACCGACCATGGCGTTCATGTTGGCGCCGTCCATGTAGACCTGGCCGCCGCATTCGTGAACGGTCGAGCAAATCTCGCCGATAGCCTCCTCGAACACGCCGTGGGTCGAGGGGTAGGTCACCATCAGCGCGGCCAGGTGGTCCCGGTGCTGCTCCGCCCTGGCCCGCAGGTCGTCGACATCGATGTTGCCCTGGTCGTCGCAGGCGACCACCACCACCTTCATCGAGGCCAACGAAGCGCTGGCCGGGTTGGTGCCGTGGGCCGACTGGGGAATCAGGCAGACGTTGCGGTGCTCATCGCCCCGCGCCCGGTGGTAGGCGCGGATGACGAGCAGGCCGGCGTACTCCCCCTGAGCCCCGGAGTTGGGCTGCAGCGATACCGCCGCCATCCCGGTGATATCCGCCAGCCAGTTCTCCAGCCGCTCGAACATCTCCCGGTAGCCCTCGGCCTGCTCGACCGGCGCGAAGGGATGCAGGCCGGCGAATCCGGGGTCGCTGATCGGATACATCTCGGTGGCCGCGTTGAGCTTCATCGTGCAGGAGCCCAGCGGAATCATCGAGGTATTGAGCGCCAGGTCACGCATCTCCAGCCGATGGGTGTAGCGCAGGAACTCGGTCTCCGAGTGATAGCTGTTGAACACCGGGTGGCCGAGGTAGCTGCTCTGACGGCGCATCTCGGCCGGCGGCTCGCCGTCGGCGGCGGCGATCGCCGCCGAGACCGCGTCCTCGTCGACCGAGAGGCCGAAGGCCAGCAGCAGGTCGAGCAGGTCCTCGGGCCGGGTCGTCTCGTCCAGGCTGATGCCCAGTTGCCCGTCGTCGTGGCGGCGCAGGTTGATGCCCTTGGCGGCGGCGGCCTCGAAGGCGCCCTCCGCCCGCTCACCGGCATCGACCTTGAGGGTGTCGAACCCTCCGCGCACCGAGAGCCCGCCCCCGGCGAACAAGGCCTCCAGGGCCGCGGCGTAGCGGCGGACCCGGGTGGCGATCGCCTTGAGCCCGTCGGGGCCGTGGTAGACCGCGTACATCGAGGCGATTACCGCGAGCAGCACCTGGGCGGTGCAGATGTTGCTGGTCGCCTTGTCCCGGCGGATGTGCTGCTCCCGGGTCTGCAGCGCCATGCGGAACGCGGGGCGTCCCTCGGCATCCCGGGAGACACCGATCAAACGGCCGGGCAGCTGGCGGGTCAGCTTGGCGTGGCTGGCCAGGAAGGCGGCGTGGGGGCCGCCGTAGCCCAGGGGTACCCCGAAGCGCTGGGAATTGCCGATGGCCACGTCGGCGCCGAACTCACCGGGCGCCTTGAGCAGCGTCAGCGCCAGCAGATCGGTGGCGACCACGACCATGGCGTCGGCTTCGTGGGCGGCGTCACACAGCGCCGAGAAGTCCTCGACCGATCCATCGGTGTCCGGGTACTGCACGAGCGCCCCGAAGACCCCGTCCCGGAACTCGAATCCCGAGTGGGGGCCCACCTCGACGGTGATGCCGATGGCCTCGGCCCGGGTCTGCACCACGGCGATGGTCTGGGGATGGCAGCGATCGGAGACGAGGAACACCTCGCCCCCCTTGCTTCGCCGCGCCCGGCGGCAAAGGGTCATCGCCTCGGCCGCCGCGGTCGCCTCGTCGAGCAGCGAGGCGTTGGCCACCTCGAAGCCGGTCAGCTCCGCGACCATAGTCTGGAAGTTGAGCAGCGCCTCGAGCCGGCCCTGGGAGATCTCGGCCTGGTACGGGGTGTAGGCGGTGTACCAGCCGGGGTTCTCGAGGATCGTCCGGCGGATGACCGACGGAGTGATGCAATCGGCATAGCCCATGCCGATCATCGAGCGCAGCCGGCGGTTGCGGCCGGCCAGGTCGCCGAGGTCCTCGAGCGCTTCCCGCTCGTCGACGGCGGCGGGGAGCGACAGCGGCTCCCGCAGACGGATCGAGTCGGGGATCGCCCGGTCGATCAGACCGTCCAGGGACTCGACGCCGATCTTCTCGAGCATCTGCTCGAGCTCGTCTTCTCCGGGGCCGATGTGTCTGCGGACGAACGGGCTCAGATTTTCCGTGCCGCGTCCGGTCGGAGCGATCTTCATCTCGCCGGCCATACGCACCTCCCGGGAGACGGACGCAACGGCCAGACCCGCGCGGTCCGCTCCGAACAGAGCATCATATACGGATTGTCCAGACCCCGCGCGGGCCGAGGCGGACCGGGCGCCGGGCGACCCTAGCCGGCGATGAACTTCTCGTAGGCCTCGGCGTCCATCAGGTCGTCGAGTTCCGCCGGGTTGCTCAGGGTGATCTTGCAGTACCAGCCGTCGCCGTGAGGGTCGCTGTTGACCGTCTCCGGCGAATCGTTCAGCGCTTCGTTGACCTCGGTGACCGTGCCGCTGACCGGCAGGAAGATCTCCGAAACCGACTTGACCGATTCGATGCTCCCCAGGGCTCCGTCCTTGTCGACGGACTGGTCCGTTTCCGGAAGCTCGACGAAGACGATGTCCCCGAGCTCCTTCTGAGCGAAGTCGGTGATGCCGACGGTGCCGGTATCGCCGTCGACGAGAATCCACTCATGGTCCTTGCTGTACTTGCGATCGTCAGGATGCATCGCGTCACTTTCCTTTGCTGGGCCCGGGGTCAGGCGTCTCTCTTGTAGAACGGGGTCGGTACCACCGTGGCCGGTTCGGCGCGGCCGCGGCAGTCCACCTCGAAACGGGTTCCCGGTTCGGTCAGTTCGACCGGGAGGTAACACAGGCCGATGCTCTTCTCGAGCGTGGGTGCGAAGGTACCGCTGGTCACCCGGCCCACGACCTT
Organism: uncultured Acidobacteriota bacterium; assembly: GCA_964496265.1. Classification (GTDB taxonomy): domain Bacteria; phylum Acidobacteriota; class Polarisedimenticolia; order Polarisedimenticolales; family Polarisedimenticolaceae; genus Mor1. The sequence goes on from CAZBZH010000050.1 coordinate 12,731, forward strand.
GCCGTCGTGTACGGCGGGATAGTCGTGGCGCGCGATGCGCCGCCCGCTGAGCTCGAAGCCGGCGAGCTTCTTCTCGATGCCTTCCTCGGCCTGGCGCGCCAACACCTCCCGGCCGATGAAGTCCCCCTTGGCCAGCTTGACGATCCAGCCAAGGTCCGCCTCGAGCACCGTGGTGCTCTCGTCGATGTCGTTGCCGTAGAGCGCCATCTTGGCCTCGAGGCGCAGGGTGTCGCGGGCGCCGAGACCGACCGGCTGGAGGCCGTCGGCCTCACCGGCCTGCATCACGGCGTTCCACAAACCGACCGCGGCATCGGCGGGTCCGTAGACCTCGAAACCATCCTCACCGGTGTAGCCGGTGCGGGAGACGATGCAGGACGCGCCGGCGACCTCTCCCTGACGGAACGAGTAGTAACGCAACCTGGCCAGTTCGACGTCGGTGCAGCGCTCGAGGATCGAGACCGCCTTCGGCCCCTGGAGCGCCAGCTGGCACCAGTCCGCCGATTCGTCGGTCACCTCCACGTCGAACCTTCCGGCCTGCTCCATGAGCCAGGCCAGATCCTTGGGGGTGTTGCCGGCGTTGATCACCAGCAACAGATCGTCGGCCGCGATCTTGTAGATCAGCAGATCGTCGACGAAGCCCCCCTCGGGGGTGGTCAACGCGTTGTACTGGGCGCGGCCCGGCTTGGGTTTCGAGATGTCGTTGCAGGTGATCCACTGCAGGTAGTCGATCGCCTGGGGGCCGCGCACCCGGGCTTCGCCCATGTGGCTGACATCGAACAGGCCGGCGGCCTGGCGCACGGCGCGATGCTCTTCCAGAGTGCCGCGGTACTGGATCGGCATGCGCCAGCCCGCGAAATCGACCATCCGTCCACCGGCAGATGCGTGCACGTCGTGCAGCGGTGTGCGCTTGACCCCGTCCAACCCGGCTCCTCCCTCAGGAAAGAGCGCATCGTAACACGGGAACCCCGGGGATGCGGCGCCGGCAGACGCCGCCGGCTGGGGTCAGGCCAGGGCCTTGCGGAAGGCTTCCGCCACCGCCCCGGCGGTGGGAGCGCCGGCGGTCTCGCGCGCGGGAAACCCGGCTTCCAGCATGGCCGCCGCGGTAACCGGCCCGATCGCCACC
>CAZBZH010000051.1:0-1604 GCA_964496265.1 uncultured Acidobacteriota bacterium
GAGGACGTTCTCGACGATGACCGAGCCGCCGCCGATCGACGGCAGCAGGAATCCGGCCAGGGTCAGCAGCGGCACCGCCGCCTGGCGGAAGCCGTGTCGCAGCAGCACGCTCCAGGAGGAGAGCCCGCGGGCCCGGGCCGCCCGGGCGCTATCGGCTCCCAGGTTCTCCAGCAGATTGGCCCGCACGAAGCGGGAGAGATAGGCCACGCCGCCGTAACTCATGACCAGGACCGGGAGCACCAGATGCGCGACCAGATCGCCGAAGCGTCCCGCCGTGGAGAGCCGGGCGGCACCGTCGCTCTGCAAGCCGTAAAGCGGCAGCCAGCCGAGGCGCACGGCGAAGGCGATCTGGAGCAGCAGCGCCGCCCAGAAGCTGGGCAGCGAATAGAGCGCGTAGACCCCACCCGCCGAGAGCCGGTCGAACCAGGAGCCGGGGCGATAGGCGGCCAGAGTGCCCAGGGGCACCGAGACCAACAGCATCAACCCCAGGGAACAGACGCCCAGCAGCAGGGTGGGAGGCAGACGTTCGGCGATCTTGTCGGCGACCGGGCGGCGATCGACCAGCGAACGCCCCAGGTTTCCCTGGCTCAGATCTCCCAGCCAACGCAGGTAGCGCTCGTGGACCGGGCGGTCGAGGTGGTACAGCGCGCGCACCTCGGCGATCCATTCGGGCGAGAGGCCGCGCATGACCTCGTCCTCGGCGGTCTGCACCGGGTCGGTCTGGGTCAGGGCGACGAGGCCGAAGACCAGGGTGGTGACGAGCAGCAGCGTCACCCCCGATGCGGCGGCTCGTCGGAATACCGTTCGCAGGCTCATTGCCCGGCCGGGGCGGACTCCCAGTACCAGGCCTTGATGCCCGGTTCGATGCGGAAGATCCCCAGGGGCGACGGCTCCAGGCCGCGCAGCCGGGCGTCGTACAGGTAGGGTGAGCCGAAGTGGAACATCCAGCCGATCGGCTGCTCCTCGAGCAGGATCTCCTGGATCCGGCGATAGAGCGCCTGCCGTTCAGCCTGTTCGAAGGTCCGCTTCCCCTGTTCCAGCAGGCGGTCGACCTCTTCGTTGCCGTAAGCGACCCAGTTGTAAGGCGCATCGAACGAGCGGTAGATCGGTGTCTGGTCGGCGGATAGATCGAAGCTGAGCCCGGTCATCACGGCATCGAAGGTACCGCTGTTGCGCGACTCGAGGAACCCGGCGCGTTCGGCCTTGCGGATCGTCATCTCCACGCCGATCTCCCGCAGCGACTGCTGCACCCAGGCGGTCATGCGGTCGACGATTTCCTGGGTGGAGCTGAGGGTCAGCAGCTCGAAGCTGAACTTCTTGCCGTCACGCTCGCGCACGCCGTCACCGTCGCGGTCGACCCAGCCCGCCTGTTCCAGGAGCTTCCGGGCCAGCTCCTGATCGTAGGCCAGGGCCTCCAGCCCGGGATGGGCCCACGGGCCGTCGGGATCCCAGCTGGAGACTGCGGGGGTCGCCACGCCGTTGAGCACCTTCTCGCCGAAGCCGACCCGGTCGAGAGCATGCATCATGGCCCGGCGCACGCCGGCGTCCTGGAAGTAGGGCAGCGACTCCTTCTGATTCCAGGCGATGAACCAGCCGCTCATGCG
>CAZBZH010000051.1:1614-13731 GCA_964496265.1 uncultured Acidobacteriota bacterium
TAGGCATCCCGTGCGAGGGGGTGCTCACGCTCGGCGTCGGCGGCCTCGGCCCAGATCGCCGGCGCGGCCGTCAGCATGTCGAGCTCCCCGCGCAGGAAGGATTCGTAGGCAGTGCGCTCGTCGGGATGGACCCGCAGCACCAGCCCCGAGTTCTTGACCGGGCCGTCCCAGTAGTCTTCGTTGCGTTCCAGCACGACCCGTTCGTCGGAGACCGCCTCGACGAAACGGTAGGGGCCGCAGCCCACCGGAGATTGGGCGAACGCGCCGGTGAGGAAGTCCTCGTCGGCCGACGCCAGATGCCGGGGGATCAACGGAATCCACCAGGCGTTCATCATGTCGGCGAAGGCCTCGCGATAGCGCACGACGACCGTGCGCTCGTCGGGGGTCTCGATCGACTCGACGTCCTCGAAGCCGTCGGCCCAGGCGAAGGATTCGGTGGCCGGGTCCTGGGCCATCTCCACCGTGTAGGCCACGTCCGCCGCGGTCACCGGGGTCCCGTCATGCCAGCGGACCCCGTCGCGCAGGTGGAAGGTCAGGGTGCGGTTGTCCTCGGAGAGTTCCCAGGATTCGGCAACCCGCGGCTGGATGCGCAGACCGGCATCGAAACCGATCAGGCCGTCGCTGACCGGGCGGCCGACGAGGGTCGAGTAGCGATCCCCCTTCGAGGGCGTGGCGGCCCGCGCCGGACAGCCGGGCGAGATCGGGCTGCGCGGGATGTGAATGCGAATCTCCTCCCGGGCGGCAGCGTCGTCGGGAGGAGGGGTGCAAGACACGGCCAGCAACAGGGCCGAGCCCAGCAGGGCGGCGAGTGCGATAAGGCGACGGTACATCCCGTCTAGGCTACAACGATTGCTCCGAAATGTTGCCCGCCATGTCGATCGCCCGCAGTATCCCGCCCGCAACCCGCCGGCCCTCGGGGAAGTCGAACACCTCGTTGCGGCTGTCGCAGACCCCGTCCCGCGGGCGCAAGCGGAACAGCGGCTTGCCGTCGACCACGTACTCCAGCCGCCGAATCGGTGAGTCGGTGTCCCTGGCCCGCAACTCGACGCTGCCTCCGCCGGAGGTGCCGATCTCGAGGGTGGGCGGGTCCCGGTCGACGATCAGGTGGCGGGTCGGGCCGTTCCCGGCGTCGAGCCCTTCCCCCGGATGGTTCGAGGGGGTGTCCTCCAGGCGAAGACGTAGCGCGTAGCGGCCGGTCGCCTCGCCGGAGGTATCCCAGCTCAGGCTGCCCTCGCGCCAGGTTGTCGTTCCCGCGCCCCCGGGGAAGGTCGCCTGGGCGACGTCGCGCCAGTTCTCGCCGTCGCGGCGGGCCTGGAGGGTCGCTTCGACACCGTCGCCGTCGGGATCGCTCCAGCGCCAGCGGAGGGTCGCCTCGCCCGAGGTCGCGCCGGTTCCGGCAAGGGACAGATCGCGCACCCGGGGACGGCGATTGCGGGGCAGGTAGCTGACCGAAACATCGGAGATCACCGCGGCGGAACTCCCACCTCCGAACAACCGGGCCCGCCACTGCAGGTAGCGGCCGTCGGGGTTGGGGATCGGCGCACCTCCGGGGAGGATCATCGCCGGGCTCCAGGCGGACCAGGTCTCGTCGGGCACCGCGCTGTTCCCGCTGCGGGTGTAGAGCTCGGCGCGGCCCGGTTCGCTCTCGGATTCCCAGCGAACGCTGCCCCAGCGCACCGTGGAGCCGGCGTCGAGGGGCGTGGACAGGTACACGCCGTAGTCGGCGGGGCTGTTGCCGGCGCGGTACACTGCGGCAGGATTGCTGGTGGCCAGGGTCACGCCGCCGGGTGTGGTCTGAAGCCGGGTCAGTTGCCCCTCGCGCAGGGTCGCCAGCAGGGTGATGTCCTCGTCTCCCGCCTCGACCCGATAGAGCCGGGCGGGTTCGCCGGTGCCGAACAGGCCGCGGCCGGCCCCATCGACCGCCACGGCGAAGGGGGCATCGACCGTCGAACTCCACAGCTCCCGGGAGGTGCCGTCGGCCATGACCCGCAGCACCCGGCCCCGCTGCCCCGCGGGCTCGGCCTCGGGGGAGGGCAGCCCTTCGATGAACCCGCGTAGGATCGGGCTGTCGCTCTCCAGCTCGACCGCGTCGGAAGACAGCCCGTCCCCGCCTGCCGGCAACTGGATGCGCACCGCCGGCCGCCGGGGTTCGACGGTGGGGATGCCCTGGGTCGCCACCAGCACCGAGCCGTCGCCGGACGGGGCGAGGCCGGTGACCTGGGGCAGGGGATCGTCGTGCAGCACCTGACTGTGGCCTTCGGCGTCGATCTGGTACACCAGCCCCCGGCCGGACCCGCCGGCGTAGAGGTTGTCGCCGGCACCGGCCAGGGCGGTCAGGTGGGCCTCGTCGCTATCGAAGATCAGCACCGCCTCGCCGTCGTCACGGATCTGGAACAGCCGGCCGTTCTCGCCGGTGGCCGCGTAGACCTTGCCGCCGTGACGCACCAGCGCCCAGATGTAGCGCTCGCCGGTCTCGGACCAGAGCTCGGCGCTGCCCGTCGGACGGACCCGGTAGATCTTGCCGCCGGGGGACGCGGCGGCGAGCAGATCGCCGCCGGGCATCAGCACCAGCGCCGTGATCATCGGCTCCTGGGCGCGGAACAGGACCTCGCGGCGTCCTGACGAGTTGACCTTGAGCAACAGGCCGTCGGGGCCGGTGCCCAGGTAGGTGCGTCCGTCGGTTCCCGCGGCCAGGGACCAGACGTGTGCCGGGGCACTGTCGGTCTGGGCACTGGCCAGCTCGGTGAGCTTCGGTCCGACGAACAGGCGTCCGCGCAGGCTGACCGCGACATGATCGGCGCTTCCCGCGGGCAGCGCCGCCGGCTCCGGCCGCAGCACGCTCGGTTCGACCGCCGCGCTGTGAGGGAGGAGAAGGAACAAGAGCAGGGCGCCTGCCGCGAGGCGCGCCACGTGGCCGCTGATCCGCATCACGGGGCCTCCTCGATCTGAAGCTGAATCCGGGCCAGCCCGCCGACGGCGTATTCGGTGGGGATCTGGTCCTCCAGCACGCCGCGCCGGGACACGACGGTGACGTTGCCCCGGGTCTTGGGCCGGGTCAGGATCGCCGTGACCGAGGGCGGCAGGTTGGGCAAGCGGGTGCCGCCGAGCAGAATGCCGCGGTCTTCGCTGTGGAGACTGATGTAGATGCGATCGTTGCGCCGCAGGCTGTTGATCAGCCGCACGAACTGGTCGAGGCTCGAGGGCAGCACCGGAGCCTCGCCGGCCTCGGCGCGGCCGATGGCGTAGGCGCCGCCGACGTGCAGGGTCAGGATGCCGGGCGGCGTGTCCGGCGGGATGGTGATCTCCCGGCGTAGCGCCTGGGCCGGTCCGCGGAAGGGATCGGCGAGCACGGTGACGCCGACGGTCTCACCCGGTCGCGCCCGGTAGCGGTCGAGTGTGACCCGCTGCACCCGGCCCGAGCGTGGCTCGTCGTCGTACTCGAACAGCAGGTTGATGCCGGCGATGCGCGGCGGCTCCCAGTCGTTGTTCATCAACAGGAACAGCACGTAGGCCGGAAGGCCGGTGGCGAAGTTGAACGCCTCGGGGCCGGAGAACAGGTTGTCCAGCCGCACGTCCTCGATGCCGTCCATCTTGATCGTCGAGCCCTCGCGAAGGCGCAGGCTGGCCTCGCCGACCAGGCGTTCCTCGCTGTTGATGATCCCCTGGAGCGCCGAGTAGAGCAGCAGGGGAGAGAGCATCGCGTCGTCGGCCATGTCGAACGAGTAGGTGCGGGAGCGGGTCGCTCCGCTGAACTGGACCCGTACCGGAAGCATCCGCGGACGGGTGCCCAGGCGGCCGTAGACCGCGGCGGTTCGATCCTGCCGCAGCGCACCCACCTCGGACAGCGGGGTTGCGAGTCGCGCGCTCTGATAGACGCTGGGCATCAGCGTCTCGACCCGCGCGCCGGTGAGCGGGAGATCCACGTTGCCCATGCCGAACATCGGATGTCCGAAGCCGAGGATGCCGTTGTCGCCGACCCAGGTGACCGTGCCGGTTACGGTCATGTCGATGTCCCCGCGCATCAGCTTGACGCCCATGGCCGAGCCGGGTTCGAGTGGCGGGCTCGGTTCGGGGGAGTCGCCGGGGTTGCCCCCCTGGAGGGGCAGGAAGCCGGCGTCGGCGAGTTCGGGGAGCAGGCTTGCGAAGCCTCGCGGGCCCAGTCCCGACACGGTCAGCGGGACCGAGAGGGGGTAGGCGCCGGCCACCGGCTGGGCCAGGCGCCGGGCCTGGGCGGCGAAGAAGCCGTTCCACGAGGCCGGACGGGTCACCCGGGAGAAATCGGCGGGGCTCAGGCCGAGTCCGCCGGCTCGCCGCCCCTCCTGCTCGAGGCTGGCCACATCCAGCATCTCGGCGATGGGGGTGATTCCGGCGATCGGCTCCTTGGAGAAACCCCAGGAGTAGGCGACGGCGCCGATCAACTTGCCGTCGATGTAGACCGGGCTGCCGCTCATGCCCGACATCACGCCGGTACGGGCCAGCGGCCCGCCGCTGACCCGGCCCAGGATCAGATTGCGGTCGGGCCCGGTGTTCGAGAGCTTGCCGATGATCTCCACCTCGAAGGTCTCGATCGTCGTGCCCGAGAAGACCGTGCGCCCGGTGCCCGTCATCCCGGTGCGAATCTCATCGAAGGGCAACACCGGGACCTGGGCCATGGCGGTCGCGGCGGACAACCAGACCAGGAGCGGTGCGAGAAAGCGGATGGCTGGGGAGGAAGGCCGTCGCTCGTGCAAGGGGAGCTCCGTGAGTTCAGAGGGCTGCGGTTACATGCGGTCGGGAACCTCGATCCCCATCACGCGCAGGATCTGGACCATCCCGTCGTGGTACAGCCGGACCAGCGCGGTGCGGGTGGCGCGGACGGTGGCGTCGGACTCCTTGGCCACCGAGTAGCGGTGGTAGAAGGAGTTGAACGACTTGGCCAGTACGTAGGCGTGTTTGGCCAGGGTCGAGAGCTCGAGCGATTCGATCGCCTGCTCGGCGGCGGCGCGGGCCCGGGCGACCTGGAGCGCCAGGCCCCAGTGTTCGGCGAGGCTGTCCGCCTCCAGGGCGCTCAGGTCGGCGGCGCCGGCCAGCGCCTCGGTTCCGGTGGAGCCGTCTCCGTGCTGCTCCTCGAGCTTGGCCAGGATGTTGCGCGCGCGAACCACCGAGTACATCAGGTAGGGGCCGGTCTCTCCCTCGAACGCCAGGGCCGAGTCGAGGTCGAAGGCGACCACCCGGTTCTTGGTGTAGCGCAGCATGTAGTAGCGCAGGGCGCCGACGGCAATCTTGCGCGCGGTGTCGTCGGCCACGGCGGCGTCCATGTCGGCGTTGCGCTTGGTGACCTCGGCCGAGGCCCGTTCGATCAGCGCGTCGATCAGGTCGTCGGCCCGCACGCCCAGGCCGCGGCGGCCGGACATCTCGAGATAGGCCTTGCCCTTGTCTTCGTCGGTCAGCGGGAAGTCGGGGAACATCGCCTGGACCGTCGAGGGGGTCAGCGCCACCATCTCGTAGGCGAAGTGGATTGACTGGTCGGCCGCTTCGTTGTGTTCGAGGCTGCGCAGCGCCTGGGCCACGACCCGCTGCAGGTAGGACTGCCGGGTGTCGATCACGTTGTAGACGGTGGCGCCGGTGCCGAAGTCGCGGCTGCCGTCGCCGCCGGCGGAACAGGTCGCGTGCAGCGGGTAGAGCGTGTCGCCGGGTGACCAGTCGAAGGGCTCGTAGTGGAAGTCCTTGCCCAGCAGGCCGAACTTCCAAAGTTGATAGGCGATGTCCTTGCCCACGTAGGTCACCGTGCCGTCGGAGCGCACGATGATCTTCTCGTCTTCGCCGCTCCCCTGGTCGACCCCTTCCAGGCGCATGACCCAGCAACCGGCGTGCTTGCCGTCATCGACGAAGTGGATCGAATTGCGCTCCTTGAGCAGCTCGAAGGCCTTGGCCCAGAACTGCAGGCGCAGGATGTCACTCTCCCGGGGGAGCACGTCGTAGCGCACGCCCAGGCGGTGCATGGTGCGCAGGTGGTGCTGCACCATGCGGTGGGCGACGAAGGCGGCGAGTTCGGCGGTTTCGTTGCCCCCCTCCTCCATGGCGTGGAGGGTGGCGGCGCGCTGCTTCTTGCCCACTTCGTTGTCCTGGTAGTAGCGGGTGACCTCGGCGTAGAGGTCCCAGGCGACGTAGTCGAACCGTTCGCCCCGGGCCTCGAGCTCCTCGGGGGAGTAGCGGGCGCGGACGTCCTCGAGAGACATCTCGCGCAGCACCTTGAAGCCGACCACCAGGTCGGCGACCTGGACGCCGGTATCGTCGATGTAGTTCTGCACCTCGACCGGCCGGCCCAGGTAGCGCAGGCAGCGCACCAGGGTGTCGCCGAGCACGGCGTTGCGCAGGTGGCCGATGTGGGCCGCCTTGTTCGGGTTGATGTTGGTGTGCTCGACGATCCGCTTGGGACCGCTGGGAGCAGGGTCGTTGACCCGGTCTTCCCGCAGCCACTGGCGCAGGAACTCGCCCCGGTCGAGGTAGGCATTGATGTAGCCGCCGCCGGCGATCTCGACCCGTTCGATCCCCGGCGCGTCGCCGATGGCCTCGACGATCTGTTCCGCCAGCTGGCGGGGCGCGCGGCGCGCCACCCGGGCCAGCTCGAAGCAGAGCGGAGATGCGAGATCCCCCAGTTCCGGATTGGGGGGATAGGTCAGGGGAACGTTTTCGGGGTCGATGTCGAGGGCCTTCTGCGCGGCGTTGCGCAGGGCATCGCGAAACGCCTGCTCGGGGCTCTTGGATTCCACGGCGCGGACACTCCTCAGGACGGGAACCAAAGCGGCGAACTATAACGCAGTCGCCGCGGACCGTTCAAGCAGGCCGCGGGCCGGTCAGCGGGAGGGCGACGAGAGCGGGGCGGGGGAGGAGAGGCTCGAGAGGCCGTCTTCGGTCACCGCCTCGATGGTGTAGGTGTAGCTCCGTTCCGGATCGGCGCCGGTGTCGAGGAACTGGTACGACATCGGCACCGAGGGATCGCCGAGAGCCGGGATCCAGACCGGGTTGAGCTTCATGGCGCGGTCCTGGCCGTCGGCCCGCCGCATCACGTTGAAGCCGAGCAGTTGCTGCTCGGAGCGGGTTTCCCACATCACCAGGGCGCCGGCCCCGGCGCCGTTCCACAGCACGTCCACCGAGTCCAGTTCGACCGGGTAGCCCCGTTCGGCATCGGCGGTCCAGGAGTACAGCGGCTTGCCTTCGCCGGAGACCGCCTCGTTGCGGACCAGCAGCACCGCTTCCCGCACGCGGCTGAGCGGGACGATCACCTCGCCCCGGCCTTCGTCGGAGAGATCCAGCGGCAGCCGTTGAGCCCCGCCCCGTTCGAGGAACAGCAGCAGGTCGGCGGTCCAGCGTCCGGAGAGGTCGCCGTCGAACTGGATGCGCATCCCCGAGGAGGGGTCGTCGGTACGCAGGCGAATTTGCGTCGCGCCCAGGGAGCCCAGCGGGGTGCCCTCGCGCAGCGCCATGGCCGGAAGCCCCTCGACGTCGGCGGCAAAGCGCGGCGACTCCAGGAGGTCGGCGAAGTTGAAGTGACGGCCGTCGGCGTGGTCGCCGACCAGCAGGGACCAGAGGTGGAACTCGCGGAACGCCTCGCTCAGCGACGAAACACCGGCGCGCTGCAGCCCGCGCTCGAGGGCGGCGTGATCCTGGCCGCCGGCGGCCAGTTCCTCGACGACGAGTTGGACCGCGGCCACGCCGTAGTTCTGCTCCAGGAAGGAGAACCAGATCGAGTTGCCGGCAGCCAGATCCAGGTCGTCCACCTGCAGGCCGCGATGGAGCGCGGCCAGCCGGCGGTTGATGCGGCCGATGAAGGCGTCGTCATAGCCGCCGCCGAGCCGGTTCTGGGCCCAGGAAGCGAAGGCCTCGGCCCAGGCGACGGGAACGCCCCGTCCGGTGGAGTAGGCCACGGCGTGGGCATATTCGTGAATCGCCGCCTTCCGCACCCGGGTGGGCTCGGAGCCGACCGTGGCGTCGAGAATCAGGCGCGGCCGTCCGGTCGCCCCGTCGGGGATCATCGCCCCGTCGAGACCGCCACCGACCCGGGCCAGCAGCACGTCGCGGGGACCGGGATCGCCGAGGCCGAGTTCGCCCACCAGCAGGGCGTGGGCGTCGCGCAGCCCGCCGGCGGCCGCCTCGATCTGGTCGGGCAGGCCGTCCTGGTCTGCGTCCAGCGGATCGATCCGGTCGAAGGCGCTGCGGGATTCGGTGTAGCGGAAGCGGTTGCCGTCGGGCTCCAGGTGGACCTGTTCCGACGGCAGGATCAGCGGCCCCTGAAGCAGCCGCTGAGCCCGTTGGATCGGGGCCGGCGGCGGCGAGGTGGACCGCTCGGTGGAAAGCATGAACGGGGTCAGGCTGGGGATCGGCAGGACGCTCCCCTGGGTCAGAGCCGAGACCGCCACCGCCCGGGTGGCGGGACCGGTGGCCGGGAAGGGCTCATCGTCGGCGAACCCCGGCGAGAAGGCCAGGAAAATGGCCAAAACCGGGGCAAAAAGCCATCTGTTGCCGCGATTGAGCAAGGAACCCGCTCCGTTTCCTTCGAGGACCCAGACGCTTTACTACGCCCGGGGCCGCCGAATAGACGACACCCCGCGCGTGGCAAGCCACAGGCTGAATATAGGGGCAGGCCCGGGGGCCGTCAACTTGGCGCCCGCGGGGCAGATTCGGGGAAATCCCGGGCTGGGGACCCGGGCTGGGGGTCAGTCCTGCTCGACCGAGAGTATCACCACCGTGATGTTGTCCTCGCCACCCCGCTCGTTGGCCGCCTCGACCAGCGCCGTGCAGGCCTGCTTGGGATCGTCCCGGTAACGGACCAGGGTGTCCCGGATCTCGTCGTCGGTGAGCATGGTGTTGAGCCCGTCGGAGCAGAGCATGAACAGGTCGCCGTCGGCGAACCCGAGTTCGGTCAATTCGACGCTGACTTCCATGCGGTTGCCCAGGGCCCGGGTGACGATGTTGCGCATCGGGTGGCGCTGGGCATCGTCGTCGGTCAGCAGGCCCATCTTGACCTGCTCGTTGACCCAGGAGTGATCCGAGGTCAGCCGACGGAAGCTGTCGTTCCGCAGCAGGTAGACCCGGCTGTCGCCGACGTGGCCGATGACCGCCCGCTCGCCGCAGGTCAGCAGGGCGACGATGGTCGTGCCCATGCCCCGCCATTCCTCGCGGGCGATCACGGATTCGCAGATCTTGCGGTTGGCCTCGGTCACCGCCTCCTGCAGCCGTACCCGGGCCAGGCCCGCGTCGGCATCCTCGCCGTTCCAGCCGCGACCCCGCAGGGATTCGGCCAGGGTCGAGATGGCGAGCTGGGAGGCGACCTCGCCGGCCGCGTGGCCGCCCATGCCGTCGGCGACGGCGTAGAGGCCCATCTCGGCATCGACCAGGTACTGATCCTGATTGATCTCCCGGCGCCGGCCGATATCGGTCACTCCGAAAGCGCTCATGAGCTGGTTCCCCGTGCGGTCCGCCGCCGTTCCGGGGTGCGTCCCGTTCGCAGCTCATCGAGCTTGGCCTTGGCTGCCGGCTCGGTCGGATCTTTCTCCAAGATGCTCTCCAGCTCGGTTTCCGCCTCTTTGATGCGCCCGGCCCTGAGCTGTGCGAACGCCAGGTTGAGGCGAGGCACGATCAGGGCCGGTTGTAGCTCGTAGGACCGGCGGAAGGCTTCGACCGCCTCATCGATCCGTTCGAGCTCGCACAGGGCGATACCCCGGTAATTGTGGAGGTCAGGGTACTTCGGACAGAGTTCCAATGCGAGGTCCAAGTGTTCCAGGCTCGCATCGTAGTCCTCGGCCTTGAGGGATTCGAGGGCATCCCGGAAGACCGCGTCGAACCTTCCCGGCTGGCTGAGAAGCGCCTGGTGGAACAGTTCCTCGGCCTGTTCCCGGGCGCCCCCCTTGAGGTGCTCCATGCCCTGGCGGAAGGGATCCCGGATCCGGGCGAGTTTCAGTTCCTGGGCCCGTTCGAAGGCTTCGGCGGCCTCCTCGGTGCGTTCGGCGCGCATCAGGCAGAAGGCCAGCGCCGTGTGGGCCTCCAGATAGTTGCCGCGAATGTTGACCGCTTCCCGGAACTGGTCGATGGCCTGATCGAGCAGTCCGCCCTTTTCCAGGGCCCGGCCCCAGCGGAAACGCAGGTCGGGGTAGGTGGGGCTGACCTCGACGGCGTGCCGGTAGTCCTCGCAGGCCTCCTCGATCTCTCCGGCGGCCTCGAGCCGCTCGGCGGAGCTCATGAAGGTCATGGTCAGATAGAACATCGTCGTCCGGCGGTCGCTGGGCGTGAGTTCGTGTTCATCCCCCAGGGCCTTCTTGAAGAAGTCCACCGCGGGTTTGAACTCGTTCCGGTAGTAGTGGTAGATGCCGGACTTCACATGGTAGTTCCCCATGAGATTCCGGATCTCCTTCAGCAGCCGCATACGACGAACGCCCCCCTAGTGCTTCTTGCCGATCTTCTTGCGGTCCTTCGCCGTCCGTTGGTCGAAGGTCCGCCGCGCCATTCTACGAATCAACTCGGCCACGTTGCGATCTTTGATCAGATTCTTCAGGTCCCGATTCTGTAGCCGGGTAATGAAGTTGGTCGAGACCCCGGGCGGCGTGCGCGGGTTGCGAACCAGCGCCACGGCCACCGGGTAGTTCTTGACCCATTCCCGGTTCAACGCGATGGTGCGCAGCACGTCGTCGGAGATGCTGCGGTTGTTCGAGATCGACTCGATGTCGTTGTCGGAGATCCGCGGGTTCTTCAGCACCGACAGCGCGACCACCTTGTTCGTATCGCGAATGAGGATCATCCGCTCCTCACGTCCCCCCTTCATCGCGAGCACCGCCTTCTGCGCCACGTTCATCCCGACGATCTTGCGGTACGCGCTGCGAACTTCCGGATCCTCGTCTTCCTCGAACTCCTCGCCGCCCATGATCTCACTGGCGGCGTAGACCTCGCCGACCTCGACGTCGAGCATCTTGGCGGCTTCTTCCAGGAACTCCTCGGAAGGTCCGTCTACCTGCTCCTCCGCGTCCGTGGTCTCGCCGGTTGCGGCGTCGGCCGTGCCGCTCATTTTGGCGATCCGGTCGAGAAGTTCAAGGATGCGTCCGCGCTGGTCCGCTCGAAGGGAGGCATTGACCGTCAGTCGGTCCAGCAGGCCCGGCTGCATCAGCAGGCGCTCCTGGTTGGTCAGGATCAGCTCGATCACCTCGGTAGACCCTAGCTGGGCCAGGACTTCCAGCGCCTGATTGGGCACGTTGGGGTGGAAGGTGATCTTCTCGGCCAGGTCCTCGTCCTTGCCCGCCTGCTTGGAGAAGAACAGCAGCACCTCGGGGGCGCAGCCGGCGTCCTCGAGCACGGCGACCACCGCTTCCCGGTCCATCGAGGTCAGGCTGGCCCGGGCGTCCTTCTGGATTTCCGGGTCCGGATCCCGGGCCAGGGCGATGAACAATCGCGCCAGCTCCGCGCGGCTGACCGGCAGCGCACCTCGGGCCGCGGCGGCCTTGACGTTCTGGGGGACATCTCCCGCCAGAATGCGTTCGACCATCGACCCTGTCGCGGTCGTCGTCATGAGTCGGCTCTCCCGTCCGGTCCCGGAGGGGCGCTTGGCAGCACGCGATACCCGACCAGTGGGGTTCCGTCGGAGACGACCGTCGCCGGTGTCTTCCCCCCGACTCCCACACGCAGGCTTCCGCCGTCGGCCGCATCCACGACCAGGAACCGGCGGCAGTTCATTTCAATCACTTCTCCGAGCGGCAGCCCTTCGAGGGCCTCGACCCGGCGGTTGTCGCAGTTGAGCCGCCCGGTCGTGCGGCGGTCCAGCACGAAGCGGGCGCGGATCACGCCATCGGGATTCCCGGCCGACGCGGTGACCGAGGGGGGCGGGCTCTGGGGCGGATCGTCCTGAGGCGCCGGATCGTCGGCAGCCTGGGAGGCGCCCTCATCGACGGACGGTTCGTCATCGTCTCCGCGGACCGCGGGGTTCTCGGGTTCGGGATCTTCGTTGGCGGCGGCGGGGCCGTTCGGAGCAACGGGTTCCGTCGTAGCGGGTTCGCTCCTCTCGGCCTGGGCCGCGCCGGCCTCCCGGGAGGACTGCTGATACCAGGCGTACCCGGCGAAACCGAGGGCTCCGGCGAGCAGCACGCCGGCGAG
>CAZBZH010000052.1:0-13683 GCA_964496265.1 uncultured Acidobacteriota bacterium
CCCTTACGTCAGGCGGTCGCCCTTTGTTCTGCGATCAACTGCTCGGCCATGTTGCGGCCCGAGGTCATCGCGCCCTGGATCGAGGCGGCTTCCCGATGATCGCCGCAGATCCAGGCGCCGTTCGGGAGCCGTAGCGGGCCCGCGGCGAGGCTGCCCGGCAGCTGGGCCGGCAGCGCGTGGGGGATGCGGTAGACCCGTAGCGGGGTCCAGCCGTCGACCGTGGCGCCGAACCAGCCGCGAAGCTGGGCGCGGCAGGCGTCGATCAGGGCTTCATCGTCCTGGTCGGGCACGCCGACGGTCGATACGGAGATCAGTGCCTTGCCCGCCGGAGCGAGCTCCGGGGAGACGTTGCTCGGCACCACCAGGTTATTGACCGGGCCGGACCGTTCGCCGTCGAGGACCAGCACCGGTTGGTTCAGCGGTGGGGTGTCGGCCGCGAAGTACAGGTTGGCGGTGCCCCGTTGGGCCGGGGACTCGAACGCTCCGCCGGAAAGGCGCGCGGCCTCGGGTCCTTCGACCGCCAGGATCACCGCGGCGGCCTCGACCCGTTCGCCGCCCTGGAGCTGCACGTGATCGGCGGCGATCGCCTCCACCTGCGCTCCGGTGCGCAGGGTGTCTGCCGGCAGGCGCCCCGCGAGCTGGCGGGGAATCTCTTCCATGCCCCGGGCCGGGATCGCCACGTCGCCGGAGCCGAACATGCGATAGGTGAAGCGGAAGAAGGCGGCGCTGGTCTCCAGTTCGCGTTCGAGGAACACGCCGGCAAACCAGGGGCGGAACAGCCCGTCGATGATTGCGTCGGAGAAGCCCAGCGCGCGCAGCTCCTCGAGGGTCGTGCGGTCCGAGGCGGAGCGCTCCGGCAGCGGCAACTTGCGCAGCTTGCCCACCTTGAGCTTATCGCCGAAGCTGCCGACCGAGGCCAGCAGTCCCGAGAGGATCGAGCCGGGATGCCGGCGGGGATCCATCAGCCGGGCGAAGCCGCCACTCCGGCGCACCCAGGTGCCGGCGTCGAAGGGGCGCAGGTCGAGGGCGCCGTAGTCCAGCATCTTCCGGGCCTCGGGATAGGCGGTCTGCAGCACCTGGAAGCCGCGGTCGAGGCGGAAGCCGTCGACGACGTCGGTGCGCACCCTTCCGCCGGGAGCGTCGGAGGCTTCGAGGAGGCGGCAGGGGATGCCGGCCTGGGTCAGGTGCAGCGCACAACAGAGGCCGCTCAGCCCGGCACCGACGATCACCACGGGTTTGCTCATGGGATTCCTCCAGAGCGCTAACCCTAGTTCAATCGGCGAGGGTGTTCCAGCGAATCAGGCCTCGGCCACCGGCGGAGGCATCAGGGGCAGCAGCACCTCGACCATGGCCTCGGGGGGCTCGGCCAGGCGAATCCAGCCGCCCGCGGGCCGCAGAAGCCTGCGCGCGGCGGCGAGGGATCGGGAGTGACGATCGATCGGCCGATGAGGCGCCGTGGCCGCCGTGGAACCGGAGGGCCGTGCGGCGGGAGCCCGCCGGATGCGGCACACCACATGGGGGCCGGCGCTGCGAGAGGGCTCATCCTCGTGAGCGCTCGCTCCGAGGTCCGCCCCGTACAGCTCGACGGCCCGCGTGGAGACGTGCAGCGTCGCGATGCCCTCTTCCTCTCCGCGGACGCATTCGAGCACCGCCATCAAGGCTTGCTGCAAACGCTGATAGTCGGTCTCGACCGGCGGCAGGTGCTCGGCCAGATCGGTGTGTACCTGGGTCACGGCGTGGGCGGTCACCTGCCGGAGATGGAGCGTATCCCGGGTCACGGCGGACAGGTCCACCGGCTCCATCACGGCACCGCGGTGCCCCGAGTGCAGGCCCAGCCGGCCGCAGAGCGCGCCGGCGCGTTGGGCGGAGTGCAGGATCCGCTCCAGATTGTGGCGGCTGTCGGCGCTGAGATCCCGATCCATCCCGGCCAGGGTCGCGTGCCCCAGGATTGCCGTCAGCATGTCGTTCATGTCGTGGGTGATGCCAGCGGTAATGCGCCGCAGGACGCCGTTCCCGGAGTTGCCGACCTCTCGCTCCAGGGCGTCTCGCTCAAGGTTGCTGCCGATGCATTCGGCCATCAGCTTGATGATCTCGCGATCCACGTCGCTGAAGATCACCTCCCGCGGCGAGAGGCTGGAGAAATTGAGGGTGCCCCAGATGCGTCCGAAGACCCGAATGGCGATGCCGAAGTAGGCCTCGAGGCGGAAGTTGATGTACGCGGGGTGGCAGTTCCACTCGGTCTCGGCCGCGTGTTCGAAGCCGATCGGACCCTCGGCGGCTATGGTCTTCTGGCAGTAAGTCGCGCCCAGCGCGAAGGAGTCTCCGCGGGAGAGCTGCACGTCAGGCGGGCTCTGGACCTCGACGACCCGGTAGGTCTCGTCGTCGACGCGGGCGAGGATGCCGATCGGCAGCCCGAACTGGGTACAGCCCAGCGCGAGCATCGCGCCGGCGCGCCGCCGGGGCTCACCGTTCTCCATCGTCGTGATGTCGTGCATCGACCGAAGCACGGCCGCCACACGGGGATCCGCAATCTGCGCCATTCTCTGGGCCTCCTGGGGAAAGGCTTAAAGGCTGACAACTTTTTTCGAATTATAGCGGACAACGACCGAGCCGGCGCCCGGAGATTTCAGACGTCAGCGGTGAATCTGGCGAAGGTGCTCGGCCAGCATCCGCGTTGCGTCGGTCGTCGTGAAGATGCCGGAAAGTCCGTTCTCGCCCCGGACCAGCGCGCAGCCGATCCGGCGTTTGGCCAGCATCTCGAGCACCTGGTCCAGCGGGGTATCGGCCGGGACGATGTAGAGATCCTCATCGACCATCACGTCACCCACCGGAAGCAGCGGAGGCATGTCCACCATCGGATCGAAGGAACGGCGAAGGTCCCGGTCCGACAGCAGGCCCACCAGCTCCCCGTCCCGTGTGACCGGCAGGTGACGAATCCCCTCGGATTGCATCAGCTTCTGGGCCTCGACCAGATTGGCGCCCGCCTCGATCGAGTGAGGCATCGGGGTCATCACGGACTGGATGTCGGGCATGCTCATGGTGCGCGGAACCTCCTGAACGAGACCTTAGAGCAAAGCCGCGTGGCCATCCAGCCGGTGATCTGGAGGGTGCCCAGGGGTCTCCGGGGCTCCCTGGACGAGACGGCGCAAGGTTCTCAAGCAGGCCCCCATGCGGTACGGTACGCGCATTCGCGCGTCCTGCCGGGGCGACTCGGCACTTCGACGAATCACGGGACGCAGCATCCCGTGAACCCTGAAAAGGTGCCTCTCGATGGGCCGAGACCGATTCGGAAGCAAGCTCAGGCTCGTCTTTGCGGCAATTGTGGCGGCGTCGATCTTGTCCGGCGTCGCCGTTGCGATCGCGACAGCACCTCCTTCGGGCCTGTTGTCTTCGGACAGTTACAGCCCCCTCTACACGTTCCACGCTGCGACGATGTGGGTGCTGCTGCCGCTGCTTCTCGTGAGCGTGCGACGGCGCGACCTTGAGACGCACACTTCCGTTTGGGGACTGGCGGCAGCCTGCATGGTCGGGGCGGCCGCGGCGGGCACGCTGATGGAAGATTCGGTTGGGACGGCCGGTGGAGGGATCATTGCGGCCGGCGTCGGCTCGCTAGTGCTGGCGGGCGCAGTGATGCTCCAGGCTGACGTGCCGTTCGCCAGTCGGGTTTGCCGCGCGTTCGGGTTGGGCTGGGTGGGGCAGGCACTGGTGCTCATGGGAGCAGGGTATGTTCTTTCACTCGACGCCTTGCCTGCGCTTCCACTTTGGACCCATGAACTCCTCCCCCCTGTTGCGGACTTCGCGTTCCTGGTTCCCCTTCCTCTGTGGACCACTCCGATTGTGATTGCCGCCGCATCGACCGCCGCGACCGCGGCGGCAGCGGCGCCCGCAGTGGGGTACGGCCGCTTTATCCCTCTCGGTGCAGCGGCGCTGGTGGGTGCGGTCACCTTGTCGGGGGCCTTTTTCTCGATACCGCTCGCCGGTCTCGCCTGGCCCGTCGGCGTTGCTCTCGCCGTCTACGCGTACCGTGTTGCCGGCCAACTCGAGGATGCATGGCCGCGTAGGGCGGCGCGGCTCCAGGCTATCCTGTTCGTCGAGGCGCTAACCCCGTTCTGCTTCCTTCGCCTGCTCGCGCCAGATGTCTTCCTGCACGACACCCTGTTCGTGAGCGGAACCCTTCATCTGACGTTCTTCGTCGGCGCCGTCGGCTGGATGGCCGCCGCGCGCCCGCAGTGGGTTGGCCTCCTCGGGTGGCTGGGCTTCGCCGGCGTCGCGGTGGGCGGTCAGATGCTGGTTCTCAGTCATCTGTTGGTGGGCAGTCGCGGCATGCCCCGACGATATTATCAATACCTGCCGGACCGGCCGTTCTATCAGCTGATGCACGAGATCGCCGCGGTGGCAGGCGTGGTCCTCGTTGTCGGCGTTGTCGCCGCTTGGCTCGGAACGCGTCGAGTTGGCCGAGTTTCATCGACGAGGTAGCCTCGCGTGGTCCTTCCGCAGAGATCCAGTTTGAGTCGTGACTTCGTTCGAACGCTGGTTTCTGTCGCCGTGTTCACGGGCATCCTTCAGGCCTGTGGCGACCACGCCGCCAACCCTCCGGCCGACCCGGTCTCCGATCCGGTGCACGCAACCTACAAGAGGATGCGTGTGCTCAATGCGGCGATGACCGCGTATCACCCTGCGGGCCGCGGGGAGGAGTTTGTCCTCCCCCGTGAGTGGGGCCGAGCTCGTCCGTACTATCTCGAGATGCAGCCCGACTATCGTGAGCGAACAACGCCCTACGACGTGTGGAGTCGCGAGTTCCGCGTTCGGGTGTACCCCACCACCTATGGTGAAGTCCTGTTGATCTGGAGTTCCGGGGCGGACGGGGTGTTCGATCTCGACACCGAGTCGCCGGACTGGATACGTCATGTGCGCCGCCAGAGATCCTCCAGCGATGACATACTGGTTGAAGACGGGTATCTCGTCGTGGGGCCGGTGAGCGACGAGTTCGCGGCCAAGCGCACCATGGAGAATCTTCATCGGATTCGCTCCTCCATCCAGGACTACGCGGAGGACCATGGAACTCTTCCGGTGCTCGGTCGATTCACCAATACCAGTGACCTGGCGCCCCTCGTCGACGGGATCTACATCCGGAGGATCCAGTTGTTCGATTCGTGGGGTAGTCCGATCCGCGTCTATTCGGGAATCGACGGCTACTTCATCGTCAGCGCGGGAGCCGACGGGGTCCTCGACCGAGTCTACGAAGGCGCAAGCCCGGACGAGATCGCCGAATGGATCGAGAGCGAAGGGGCGGAGAACCAAACCCTCGACCAGGACATCGTCTACGTCAACGAGCGTATCGGCAAGACGCCCCGCTGGGTGATGCCCTAGAGCGACTCCCAGGGCACGCCTGCTCATAGAGCTCGGGACCTCCTGGGCCGACCTTTGGGAAAGCCGTCAGGCCAACCAGTCCGCGAGAACGGCCTGCCGGAGGGTGGCGCAGGGTGTCGCGGTATGCTCGAAGCAACTCCATACCCGTGACGGCGCGCGCCCGGAGGCTATCGATGACCTACACGATCCGTACACACTTCATGCCGCTTGTCCGCTCTTCCCTTGTCCTTGTCGTCCTGACGCTTTTCCTGGTTGCCGCGGGCGATGCCCGGGCCTGCAGCTGCGGAGGTGGGGGCCCCACCGCCCAGCGGTTCGCGAACTCAGATGCGGTCTTCGTCGCATCGGCGATGAGCTTCTCCGTCGAGACCCTGGAGGGGACCGGCCTCTGGGGCCCACGAGATATCGGCGTCTGGGAGATGGCGGTCACCCAGGTGTACAAGGGCCCCGCCGAAGCCCGTTTGACGGTGCACACCGACATCACAACCTCCTGTGCGTTTCATCTGGATCTGCACAAGCCCTACATCATCTTCGCTTACGAAAGCGCCGGCGGAGCATTCAGTACGGGCATGTGCGCCGGCACTCGGCCGCTGGCCGGAGCGGAAGAGATGGTGAAGGAGTTGCCTGCTCCAGTCTTCGATACCGCTCGGTCTGGGAATCCGATCGTTGAACGAACGGTGGAACAGTTGTTAACGGTGCTTGCCGAGTCGACGGCCGGCCGAGAGCGTCTCGGCGCCTGGGCCGCTCTCGACGGCGAGAACATTCCCGTAGGCCGGCTGCTGGCCGTGGCCGAACGCTCGTTGGAGGTCGGTGAAGAGGCGGAGTGGAGCCTGGCGGTGGAGGCTCTGGCGGCTGCCGACTGGGTCGACCTGGAACCCTACGACTTCATCCATGCTGTGATGAAGCGCGGCGGTTGGTACACGATTCAGAATGCCCTGGATGTATTGAAGCCGCGTTTGCCGTCGGATACCCGGCTACTGGAGGTCTACGGGCGAGCGATGCTCGAGCGAGAGGACAAGGCGCTCGATGGTTGGTTCGAGTTTGCGTCCGATGCGGAGGCCCGGGACGCCGTGCTCGAGTTGCTGACCCGATCGGATCGACGGGCGCTCGATCGTGCCGTCAGCGAGATCATTAATCGGCCGCTGTCGGATCCGCGCTTCATCCCTCCATTGATGGCGAACCTCGACACGGTGACCCGTGAGCAGGAGGACGGATTGAGCTTCGTCGCCTGGGCCCTCGGGTTCCAGGGGGATTCGACCACGGGAACGTTGATCGAGTTGCTCAGCTCCGAGCACGAGTGGGCCCGCCAGAGCGCGGCGTATGGCCTGGGACAGATCGGTCCCGGTGCCGCCGAGGCGATCGGGCCCTTGACCGTCGCACTCGAGGATGGATCCAGAGACGTTTGCGACGAGGCGGCGCTGGCCCTGGAACGGATCGAGCCGGGGCTAGGGTGGCCGATGTACGAGACCTGGCGAGACACCGGCGAGTCGTATCGTTCGGCGGAGTTTCTGCGTTCGCTCCAGACGGACCACGCCATCGAGGAGATGCTCAGGCGTCTCGCCGAGCCTGACTGTGACCTGGCGATCGTGTTCGGTCTTGCTGAGGCGGGAGCCCGCGGCCGCGAGGCGCTGCCGCGGCTTCGAGAACTGGCGAAGCAGGACGATCAACGGGGCCACTATGCTGGCTGGGCGGTGAACAAGATTGAGGCGGCGTTGGCGGGTGACTCGGAGTAGACAGCGGCGCTGTCGGCGCTGAGCCCCAACTTCGCCGGGTCTCGCGGCAAGCCGGTCGCGTTGGATTGCGGGTGGAAATCGCCTAACGCATCCAGCCGGGGCGCATGTAGCCCGCGTGGCTTACTCGCTCGGCGAGGATCGAGGTCGGCGTCTGGTAGGTGAAGGTCAGCCGGCGCAGCGTCCGAATCGCACGCCCTTGCCAGCGCACTTCCTCGAAGCGGATCCGTTTGGTGTCCGCCAGCGCGGTCTGGGCGAACGGCGCCTCTCCGGATTCGACGGTGACCTCACGCACGCTGCCGTCTTCGTTGACCAGGGCGACCAGCCGCACCTCGACCGTCTTCCCCGGCTCGACTCCCTCGGGCCAGCTGAGCTTGCCGCCATCTTCGGGCTTGAGCGCGAGCCAGTGGGCAAAGGTGAGCCGTTCTTCATCGATCCAGTGCTTGAGGTGTGCTTCACCCTCGGGGAACCGGGCGTCGGTGAGTTTGCGGATCTCCGGAGGGACATCGAAGTCGGGTCGGTAGGTCAGGTGAACGTGGCGCGCGAACAGGTTGAGGCTCTCCTCGGTGTTGCCCAGGGCGGCGTGAGCCAGGGAGAGCTGCAGCGCGCTGCGGGGCTCGGGGAGCACGCGGTAGGCGGCCTCCAGGTTCGCGACCGCCTCTTTCAGCTCGCCCCGTTTGAGCTGGACCTTGCCCAGGCTGCCCAGCGCCGTGGCGAAGAACGACTGCACCTCGAGCTGTCTTTCCCAGCCGGCCAGATTGCGAATCAGGCTGAACTCGGCGCCGGTGCGCATCACGGCCGATTGAGCGTAGTCGAAGGCCATATCCAGGTCTCCGCCGCTCTCGTTGATCGTATCCGCGATCATGCTGTAAACCAGCGGAGAGCCGTCTCTCCCGAGCAGTCGTTCGAAAGTGGCCGTGGCCTCTTCGTGTTTGCCGAGCTTCTGCTGCACGAACCCGAGTCCGTAGAGCGCCTCGTTCCTTGTCGGGTCGAGGGCTTCGGCCTTCTTGAACGCCTCCTCCGCGGCCGCGTAGTCGCCGAGGCCCATGTACATCGCGCCCAGGGTTCCCAGGGCAGCTGGATCGGTGGGATTTCGCCTGGCGCGCTCCAGCAGGACCTCGAGGCCGTCCTGGGCGCCGCCGTCGATCACCCCCAGCAGCGCCAGGTTCTGCGTCGCTTCCTTATGGTCGGGGGTGACCTCGATCTGCTTCTCGTAGGCGGCCCGAGCGGCGTCGTAGTTCCCCCTGTTGAACTCGACCCAGCCGATGTTGTACCAGGCGTTCCCGTGCTGCGGGTCCTTGACCGTGGCTTGCTTGAAGTACTCCACAGCCTCGTCCAGGGCTTCGCGATCGATCGCCGCCACGCCGAGATCGTTCAGGGTGTCGGCGTTGAGATCCTTGACCACCGTGCTCGCATCGAAGCCGGGCGGGCGGGAGAAGATGATCTCCCGGTCGAGGTCCCGGGCGAGGGTCGCCGCGAGCGCCTTGAAGCTTTCGTGCCGCTCGGGGGAGACCCTGACGGTGTCGACCCGAAACTCGCGTCGGATGCGCAGGGTCTGTCCCTCAAAGGAGTAGGCCGCACGGTAGCTGCCGACCTCGTTCTCGATCTCCAGATCTTCCGGTGGGGTGACCGAGAAGCCGGGGTCGACCTCCAGCTCGACACTCTCCAGGCGCGTCAACGGTCCTCCGACCATCATGCCCGCGGGATCGGTCGCGCCCTGGTCGAAGTTCTCCAGCATGAAGTCGATAGCGCGCCGCGCCCCCGTGAGCAGGCTCGAGAGTTCG
This sequence comes from uncultured Acidobacteriota bacterium, assembly GCA_964496265.1. Lineage (GTDB taxonomy): Bacteria > Acidobacteriota > Polarisedimenticolia > Polarisedimenticolales > Polarisedimenticolaceae > Mor1. The sequence goes on from CAZBZH010000052.1 coordinate 8,882, forward strand.
ATTCCGTCGGCGGGAGCGACCGGGTCGATCAGGGGGTTCGCCGAGAGTTCGAAGCGGACCCGCAGCGGCTGTCTGAGATCGTGGGCTCCCTCCGCCTCGATCTCGCCGATCTCCGCGCTGTCGGGCGGGTAGGGCCCGTTGAAGTACAGCGCCGAGCGGAGGTGCCGGGAGTCGCCGGTCATGGCCGCGGGCCGCCAGACGGTCTCCGCGTCCCCGCGGACCTCGAGTTCGAGATGGCCTTCGTACTGGCCGGCTCCATCGACCGCCCCGGCGAGCCGGCTTTGCAGCGTATCGCGGACCGGTCCCGAAGCGGGGATCGGAACCAGCGAGGCGGCCTCCTTGCGGACCACCAACGCGTGCTTGTCGTCACGCCAGGCTCGCGGCAAGAATCCGAACGGGATCATGCCCGTGGTCGAGTCGGACCAGATCGGCTCGCCGTCGAGGGTCGCGACGGTGACCATGTGATCGAATTCGGCAGGGGAGGGTACCTCTCGCTCGACCTTCCCCACCGTCCGCATCAGCGCCGGATGAGCTTCGATCCCCGCCTTGGCCAGAAGTGCGGCCAGCAGAGTATGCTTGTCCTTGCAGTCGCCGTACTGATTGCGCAAGGTTTCGCCGGCCGCGTGAGGCTGGTAGCCGCCGATGCCCAGGGAGATGCTCACGTAGCGAATCGAGCGGGCCACATGGTCGAAGATCCGCTCGGCCTTCTCCCGCTTGGTGCTGAGGCCGGCGGTGAGCTCCGCGTAGAGGGCGTCCAGCTCGGGGGAGCTGCGGTCCCGGTCCGCCATCAATTCGCGGAGCCAGTTTCCCACCTGCTCCCAGTCGGTGAAGGTGCTGACCGAGAACAGACGCTCGGGAGACTCCACCGGTTCCCTGGCTGATTCGTTGGTCAACTCCCAGGTGTAGACCCGCCGCCCTTCGGCCTCCTCGATGGATGGCTCCGACGTGTCGGCCAGGGCCAGCTTGACCGGTACCTCGGCGGGAAGATCCAGGACGACCCGTTCGGAATCGACCTTGGCCGCCGTCTGGGCAACGTGCGCTCCCCAGAAGCTCCCCGGTTTGAGCGGCTTGTCGATGCGGATCTCCACCTCGTAGTCGACCACGTCGCCGACCTGAAGTCCGGCGACCGGAATCGCCTTGTATTTGATGTCGCTGAACACCGGAGCTACCTGGACCACCGGCGCGCTGACCTCCATCACCGTGTCAAGAGAGGCTTCGATGGTGTTGCCGTTGGGCTTGATGGTCTTGACGTAGCGGAACTCGACCGTTCCCAACCGCTCCGAGTAGGGGATGTAGATCTCGCCCATCGCCTGCTTGCCCGCCTCATTCTGAATGCGGATGCGGCTCCGGGCGATTTGCAGATGGGTGCCGTCCGCTTCGAACCGGTGCAGGAAGTCCAGCAGCTCGAAGACGAAGGGCTCGGCGGCATCTTCCGGCGGAAGGGCAACCTGCGCGCTGGCGGTGCTCGCGCCGGCCAGCAGGGCCAGAAGAATCAGGGCGACGCGGAGGGGCGCTCGGCGAAGGGGTCTCTCGGCTGGTTTCATCGTGTTTGGCCTCGCTTTGCGTGCCAGCATACACGGTGCGGGTCAGCGCCGCCGGGCGCGGTCTCTTCCCTCGGTGCCGGATCAGGCCGGCCGGTACTCGAACTGAGCCCGGACGTAGGCGTGGTCCGACGAACCCGCTTCCTTGTGGTTGTCGTCGTCCAGGTGGTCGTTGTCCAGGGTCATGCCCTTGAATGCCCAGAGGCGCTTCTTCGAGTTGTCGTAAAACTCCTGGGACACGAGGATGTGGTCCAGGGACTCCCGGAAATTCTGGTAGATGTAGGTGTAGTAGATGTCGCGCAGGCTGCGGTACTCCTGCAGCGTGCCGACGGTGTAGAGGTCGGTATCGCTTCCGCCCCGGGATAGGCCGGAGAGCAGGTAGTTGGGCTGGCCGGTGATGATGTTCAGCGTATTGCTGTGCTGGGAGTCGTTCAGATCACCCAGCACCACCACCGGTCGGTCGGTGCCCTTCATCTCCTCGGTCAGGATCATGCGCAGCGCCGCCGCTTCCGCCGTGCGGCGGATCGTCGCGATCGCCGAGCCGAGTCCCTCGCGGTGCTTGCTGTGCTTGGCCTTGGTGTACCAGGGCTCGTTGTAGATCGGCGTCGGCCGCCTGGATTTGAGGTGTGCGACGTAGACCGAGATGATGCGCCCGTCGGAGCGGGGCTTGATCTGGAAGTGCAGCACCGGGCGCGAGAACTTCGTGATGTTGACGGCGATTCCGGAGGTCTGGGCGTCGTCGCCGCCACTCTCCAGCTTGAAGTCCCCGGGGAAGTCCTCGATCCAGGTAGGATCGCCGACCAGGATCTCCTTCCGCACGGCGGCGGCGCAGACGATCTTCTGTCCGGTGTGGTTGGCCGGCACGAGGGCCTTGTACTTCGAGTTCAGCCCTGCCGCGGTGAGCGCGGCTTTCAGCGACTTCTTGTGCCACAGCTCCTGAAAGCCCATGACGTCGGAGCGGGACGCCTTCAGCGCCGCTCCGGTCCAGGCGATCTTGTTGTCGTACTCGGTCTGGCTCCAGCCGTTCGAGTCCGAGTAGATCCGGAGCCCGGGTTCGTTGAGGTTGTAAAGGTTGCAGGACGCGAAACTGAGTTGGGTGCGGGCAGGCATAGGGGCCTCCTAGGTTCGGCAGGTGAGATGTGTGCTCTCAGGTGGCGTGTCTTTGCCCGAAGGCTCTCACGCGGGCCGCGGAGTTGCAACAGATTCCTCGGAGGGGAAGCCCGAACGCACGCCCCTGCCCCGGGCGGCACTCACACGATGGCGTTGCAGGACGGAAACGCCTCAGCGCTGCTTCGCGGCCAGGGCGTCGGCGAGGATCGCGTCGCGGATCGGGCCGATCTCGGCGAAGCCGTAGTTGCTGACGATGACCAACTCGAGGTCGAGTTCCGGCACGAAGCCGAAGAGGGAGACGTAGCCGTTGGTGCCGCCGGAGTGGTTGACGAAGTCGCCGGCGTCCGATGCGCGGATGAACCAGCCGAGGCCCATGCCGGTGGTTTCGGAGATCGGGTGGGGATCGGCGAGCATCCGCGCCGCCGTCTGCGGAGCGAACAGCACGTCCGATCGATAGGCGCGGAGATAGGCCGACAGATCCGCCGCGGACATGTGCAGCGCCCCGGCGCCGCGCTGGACGAAGGAGAAGCTACTGGCCGGCTCGAGCGCCCCGGGTTCTCCGTTGAAGCCCGGCACCAGGTCGCCGGTGTTGGCCCCCTTCAGCTCTCCAGCGCCGGGATCGACCCGCTCGAAACGAGCCGTGGCCATGCCCGCGGGATCGAAGATCAGCCGCTGGACCTGTTCCTCGAAGCTGCCGGCGTCCGCGCTTTCGGCGATCAGCGTCAGCAACTCATAGCCGAAGTTGTTGTAGGCCCAGGCCGCGTCGGCCGGCGGCTCCTCGGCGTCGGTCTGGGCGTCGGCCAGAACCGCCGTCACCGCGGCGGCATGGTCTCGCGCGCCGTTGCGGTACTGCTCGAGCAGCGCACCTGTCAGGTCAGGCAACCCCGAGCGATGCCGCAGCAGCGATTCCACGGTTACCCCGGACCAGGCATCGGGAGCGGCCGCGACATGCTCCCCCAGCGTATCCGTCAGTCCGAGCCGGCCGGCATCGACATGGGTCATGATCACCGCCGCGGTGATCTGCTTCGAGGTGGAGAAGATCTTGAACAGACTCCCGGCGGCCACCCCTTCGCCGCACGCGACTTCGAAAGAGAGCCCACCGCTGTTGCGCACCCGCACGACCCCGGAGAACCGCCCCTGCTCGCACCCACCCGATACAAGCGGTTGCGTCGTTTCCAGCACGAGAGGTGTTGGCATCGACGCGGACTCACAGGCAACGATTCCGATCACAAGGATCAGCAACGCGATTCTCCGGCAGGTGCCAAGTCCTAGCATGCTTCAATCTCCGCCTGAGTCCTTGATCCATCCTCACGATCGCAGCCTGAGGGACAGACATTCCAGACGCCATAGCAAAGCTCTCCCGGTGAGTCCTCGGTCAGAGCCAGAACAGCAGGTTATTACTATTGCCGGACCGGATAGGTTGCTGCTCCGGGCCTATCGACTTGATCGCATTGAGGCAATTGGGGCCGAGTTCGCCGCGCTCACGCTCATCCGACCCTTTGTTTCAGTCTCCAACCGTCCGTGGTCGTCTCGCCGCGACCGAGGCCCTACCCTCTGCGCTTCTCCGGTGAGAGGCGGGGCGCCACGTCGGTCCAGGACTTGTCTTGCGGACCCCGAATGGGCTCGACGAGACCAGCAGTGCTGCCGGCGGGCCCATTGGGTAAGGCGCGTCAGATATGCCAGATTGGCCGATTCGGAAACCCCTTAGGCATGAGGACATAGTTGACAGCCAGTCTTCGATTCGGGTTAATATTCCAATTAGGAATGAGTCTTGATTTCAACATTGAAATTGACCGTGATCGACGTATATGCACGGGAACGGGTAAAGCCAACGCCATTAGTAGGTTATGGGGAGCAGGACCTCCATCCAAACGGCGGCCTTTGTTGCCGGGGGAGACGCTATGCCGGACCGCGAGTCGCCGGACGGCACGACACCACGTGCCATCGTAGACAGTACCAAGGCGAACAAGCGCAGGGAGCTGCTCGAGCTCGCTGAGGAGTTGGGAAGCGTCTCGAGCGCTTGCCGGAAACTGAACCTCAATCGATCCGTGCTCTACGGCCCCTCCGGCCTGCAGGACATGCGCCGTGGCCGAGTCGCGTCAAACAAGACATCGCAGGAGGTCGTTAGCAAGATCGTCTGCCTGGTGATCC
>CAZBZH010000053.1:0-13632 GCA_964496265.1 uncultured Acidobacteriota bacterium
CGCAGCACGCCGGGGACCAGGGACAGCACCAGGGCGAACAGGGTGCCCCCGGTGACGAAGGTCGCGGCCTCGCGCACGTTCTCGCCGGCACGGGCGATCAGCGGCGTCAGCAGGGCGCCGATCAGCGGCAGCGCCAGGCAGAGGGCCATGGTGTCCCCGCCGCTCACGAGCCCGCTCCCAGCAGCATCGCCGCCGCCTTCTGGGCGATGCCGGCGGTCCACTCGGTGCGGATACCGAACCAGATGCTGGCGCCGATCAGGACCCAGGTGGGGATCAGCATCGAGAGGGGCGCTTCCTGGCGCTCGGCACCGGCGGGAGCCTCACGGAAGTAGGCCACTTCGACCACCCGCCAGATGTAGAGCACGGCGAGCAGGGAGCTGAGCAGCGCCAGCCCGGCGACCCACCAGAGATCTTTTTCCAGCGCGGCCTCGATCAGGTACCACTTGCTGACGAAGCCGACGGTCAGCGGGACACCGATCAGGCTCAGCCCGCCGAGCACCCAGGCGAACATGGTCAGCGGCATGCGCTTGCCCAGTCCGGCCATGTCGTCGATGCGGGCCGAACCGACCCGCAGCACGATGCAGCCCATGGCCAGGAACAGCCCGCCCTTCATCAACGCGTGGTTGAAGATGTGGGCGATGGCGCCGGTCAGGCCGCTGACCGACGCGAAGCTGATGCCCAGCACCATGTAGCCCACCTGGGCCACGCTGGAGTAGGCCAGCATGCGCTTGATGTTGCGCTGGAAGATCGCCACCGCCGAGGCGACGAAGATCCCGAGCAGCGACAGGGCCAGCAGCAGGGTGTCCAAGGGCATCGACGAGAAGGCGAACTCGTAGCCGTAGACGCTGAACACGAAGCGCAGCAGCACGTAGACCGAGACCTTGGTCGAGGTCGCGGCGAGGAACGCGGTGACCACCGACGGCGCGTAGGTGTACGCGTTGGGCAGCCACACGTGCAGCGGGAACAGCGCCACCTTGAGGCCGACGCCGACACAGAAGAAGGCGAAGGCGGCGTGGACGGTGCGCATCGAGTCCATCGCTCCGATGCGGCCGGCCATGTCCGCCATGTTCAGCGTGCCGGTCATCATGTAGAGCAGGCCGATGGAGATCAGGATGAAGGTCGCGCCGATGGTGCCGAGCACCAGGTACTGCAACGTCGCGGTCAACGCGCGGCGGTCGCTTCCCAGGCTGATCAGGGCGTAGGAGGAGAGCGACGAGACCTCGAGGAAGACGAAGACGTTGAACAGGTCGCCGGTAATGGCGATACCCATCAGGCCGGTCATCGACAGCAGGTAGGCCGGGACGAACAGGTACTGCTTCGCCTCGGGTATCTCCCGTGCCAGGCTCGCCGGGGCGTAGGTCAGAACGACGGCGGCGATCAGCGAGACCAGCGCCAGGATCGAGGCGTTGAGCAGATCGATGCGGTATTCGATGCCCCAGGGTGCGTCCCAACCGCCGAGGGTGTAGACGATCTCGCCGATCTCGAGGGTCTGGGAGACCAGGCCTACGGACACCGCGAAGGAGAGCCAGCAGACCAGGATGCCGAACCCCAGGACCAGTTGACGCTTGCGCAGCAACAGGCAGAAGGGCGCCGCCATCAGCGGCAGGGCGATCTGCAGCGCTGGAAGATGGGCGCTCATCCGTCCGCTTGCTCCATCTTCAGGATCTCGTCTTCTTCGATCGAGCCGTACTCCTCCTGAATGCGCACGATCAGGGCCAGCGCCATGCCGGTGGTGGCGACGCCGACGACGATGGCGGTCAGGATCAACACGCTGGGCAGCGGGTTGGAGTACGCGACATCCTTGCCGTCGACCAGGATCGGGGCGGTGCCCCCCTCGACCTTGCCCATGCTGATGTAGAGCAGGAAGACCGAGACCTGGAAGATGTTGAGGCCCACCACCTTCTTCACCAGGTTGCCCCGGGAGATGACGGTGTAGAAGCCGGTCATCATCAGGAAGATGACCACCCAGTAGTTGTAGAGGCCGAGGAAGGTTTCCATCAGGCTCTCCCGCGACCGGCGAAGTAGAAGTACAGGGTGATCATGGCGGCGGTGACGGTGATGCCGACCCCGAGCTCGATGACCAGGATGCCCAGATGTTGCCCGGCCAGCGGATCGTGTTCGAGCACGCTGTAGTCGAGGAAGTTGCCCCCCTTGAACATCGAGGCGATGCCGACCCCGGCGTAGAGCAACACTCCCAGCGAGACCAGGATCTCGATCATCCTTGGAGGCGCGGCCTGCTTGGCCCGCTCGAGGCCGAAGATTAGGCCGTAGAGCACGAAGGCGGCGCCGAAGATCACGCCCGCCTGGAAGCCGCCCCCCGGACCGTAGTCGCCGTGGAACTGCACGTAGAGGGCGAACAGCAGGATGTACGGGATCAGCAGCTTGGCCACGACCCGCAGGACCACGTGCTGGCGGCGTACCGGGCTCATGCCGCTTTCCCCTTGTTCTTGCGTTTCTTCTCGGCGTCGTTGCGGCGGCGCCGGCCGCCGAGAACCAGCATCACGCCGACGGCGGCGGTGAAGATCACCGTGGTCTCTCCCAGGGTGTCGTAGCCCCGGTAGCTGCCGAGCACGGCGGTGACCACGTTGGGCACGCCGGTTTCCGCCTGGGCGGCATGACCGTGAATCTCTTTCTGGGCCAGGTAGCGGGGCGCGACGTGTTGGTGCACCGGCGCGCTGGGGTCGCCCAGGTGGGGCATGTCCAGGGTGGCCCAGACCAGGAGCGCTCCGGTCACGCCGACCACCAGCAGCGGAAGCAGCTTGTTGCCGGTCGGCGTCTTGGAGCGGCGGGTGGTCAGTGCCAGGGTGCTGAGCATCAACACGGTGGCGATGCCGGCGCCGACCGCGGCCTCGGTGAAGGCCACGTCGGGAGCGTCGAGGGTCATCATCCAGCCGGCGCCGAGCAGGCTGAAGATGCCGGTCAGCATCACGGTAGCGAACAGACTGCGCACCCGCACGATCTGCACGGTGGTGATCACCAGCAAGGTCAGCAGGATGATGTCGATCAGCCTCGCGATGACCCACCTCCGCGTCGCTTCGAGCGAGATCCGTCGAGGAGCGGCTCGGGGCCGTCACTCAGCGCCGCCGCCGCCAGGGCGTGGGTCGCCGTGGGGCTGGTTACCAGCAGGAAGAACAGGATCGCCAGCAGTTTGATCGTGATCAGCGAGAGACCGGATTGCAGCATCAAGCCGGTGAGGAACAGCGTCGCGCCGCCGGTGTCGGTCACGCCGGCGGCGTGCAGGCGGCAATAGAAGTCGGGTAGGCGAATCAGCCCGATGCCGCCGACCATGCCGAGCAGCGCCCCGCAGGCGATCAGCGTCCAGCTGAGGATGTCGAGCGCCATCTCCATCGGCTATTCCTCGGCTCCCGGCGGTAGACCCTGGCTGTCCGACTCCTCGATATCGGCGAACTGCTTGTACTTGGAGAAGCGCAGCACCGCGATCACGCCGATGAAGTTCATCAGCGCGTAGAGCAGGGCCAGGTCGACGAAGTCGCGGCGGCCGGTGACGAAGGCGATCAGGCTGATGAACAGCACGGTCTTGGTGCCGAACATGTTCACGCCGAGAATGCGGTCGAAGGTGGTCGGCCCCAGCGAGGCGCGAGTCAGCGCCAGCGCCATGGTGATGAAGCTGGCGATCAGGGCCACCGTGAGGAAGGGGAACATCGCGTCGGGGATTCCCGCCGGCGCTCCGCTCGAGGCAGCCAGGATCACGCTTGTCCCTCGACCCGGGTCACCTTGCGATCCATCTCACCGTTCAGCACCCCTTCGGCGGCGGCGTCGGTCAGGGCGTGGACCCGGAAGGTTCCCTCTCGCACCTCGACGGTCACCGTTCCCGGGGTCAGGGTGATCGAGTTGGCGTACATCGTGCGGCCCAGATCGGATTTCTGGGTCGAGGTGCACTCGAACAGCCTGGGGGAGATGGGCATCTTCGGCGAGAGGATGATGCGGACCACGTCGACGTTGGCCTTGGCGATCTCGAACAGCAGCCAGGGAGCGTAGGTCAGGGTCCGGGGAAGCACCTCGATCGGCGCGCCTTCATGGTCGGCGATGCCGATGCGGCCGACGATCACAACGACCAGCAGGACCGAGGCGAGGCCGAAGCCGAGGAGCAGGGGATTGAAATGGCCCGACCAGACGAGCCACATGCCCGTCAGGACAAAGAACAAACTCCCCGCGTGCTTCACGATTCCTCCCGGCGATGAGCTGTCTACAATTGGACTTTCATCCCATTGGGTCCAGCACCATCGGCCGTAGCGGCTCCTCCTTGAGCCGAAATCGGTCGGGGATTGTACCAGTAGTCGGCCGCGCCGGGGGCGCGCCTTTCTAAAGAATCGTCGCCCGCTCGCAGGTTATTCGGGGCGGGCGGCGAACAGGATGTCGAGGAAGGACTGGGCCTCCAGCGACGCCCCGCCGATCAGCCCGCCATCGACGTCGGCCAGGGAGAACAGCGCCCGTGCGGTGCCGGGTTTGACCGAGCCGCCGTAAAGCAGGCGCACGCCGTCGGCCGCGGCGGCTCCCCGGTGTTCGGTCAACATGCCGCGGATCGCCCGATGCACCTCGTCGACCTGCTCGGGGGAGGCGGTGCGGCCGGTTCCGATGGCCCAGACCGGCTCGTAGGCGACCACCAGCTCGCTGCCGTCCGCAACCGGTATGTCGCCCAGGCCCGCCGCGAGCTGGCGTCCGACCACGTCGAGGGTCTCGCCCCGGTCCCGCTGTTCCTCGGTCTCGCCGATGCAGAGCACCGGGACGAGCCCCCGGGCGGCGGCGGCGGCGACCTTGCGGCCGATCTGCTCGTCGGTCTCGCCGAACAGGGTGCGGCGCTCCGAGTGGCCCAGCAGCACCATCTTGACGCCCGCCTCGGTCAGCATCGCCGCCGAAACCTCGCCGGTGTAGGCCCCCTTCTCCTCCTGGTGCATGTTCTGGGCGCAAAGCAGCAGCTCGCTTTGGGCCAGGCAGGCACTCACCGCCGGAATCGAGATGTAGGGGGGCGCCACCCCGGCCTCGGCCGGGTTCGAGGCCAGCCGTCCCTCGTCCACGGCGCGCACCAGCGCCTCGGCATCCCGCGGACCCAGGTGCATCTTCCAGTTGCCGATGACCAGCGGCCGCCGCATTACGCGTCATCCAGGGCGGCGACGCCGGGGAGGGTCGTGCCGGAGAGAAACTCGAGAGACGCGCCGCCACCGGTGGAGACGTGGGTCATCTTGCCGGTGAGGCCGAACTTGCGCACCGCCGCGGCGGTATCGCCGCCGCCGACCACCGAGGTGTTGTTCGCCGCCGCCAGGGCATCGGCCAGCCGGCGGCTGCCGCCGGAGAAGGCGTCGACCTCGAACCGGCCCACGGGGCCGTTCCACAGCACCGTCTTGCTGCTGCCGAGCCGCTCCGCCCAGGCCTCGGCGGTTCTGGGGCCGATATCCATACCCGCTTCGCCGTCGGCGATCTCGATGCCCGCCGTGGGGCGGTGGTCGTCGTCGTTGCCCCCCACGGCGACCACGTGGTCGACGGGGAGCAGGATCTCCTTGCCCTGGGCCTCGGCCTTGGCGCTCAGTTCCCGGGCCAGATCGAGCTTGTCTCCTTCGACCAGGGAACCGCCGACGGCGATGCCGCGGCTCTTGAGGAAGGTGTAGGCCATGGCTCCGCCGATCACGAAGGCGTCGACCTTGGGCATCAGGTTGTCGATCAGTTCGATCTTGTCCGAAACCTTGGCGCCGCCGAGGACCGCGACGAAGGGCTTCTCGGGAGCCGAAACGAGGGCGCCGAGATGCTCCAGTTCGCTCTGCATCAGCAGGCCGGCCCCTGCCGGGCGCAGCCGCGAGGGAACGCCGGCGGTGGAGGCGTGGGCCCGGTGCGCGGTGCCGAAGGCGTCGTTCACGTAGACCTCACCCAGAGCGGCCAGGGCCGCGGCGAAGCCGTCGTCGTTGCCGGTTTCTTCGGCGTGGAAGCGCAGGTTCTCCAGCAGCAGCACGCCGCCCGGTTCGACGGCCTGGGCCGCGTTGCTCGCGTCGTCGCCGATACAGTCGCCGGCGAAGGCGACCGGTCGGCCCAGGTGGCCGGCGAGGCACTCGGCCGCCGGCTCGAGGGACATCTCCGGCTTCACCTGCCCCTTGGGCCGGCCGAGGTGCGACGCCAGGATCACCCGGGCGCCTTGCTCGGTGAGCAGGCGAATCGTGGGCAGCGCCGCCTGGATGCGGGTGTCGTCGGCGACCCGTGTGCCGTCCAGCGGGACGTTGAAGTCCACCCTGCAAAAGACGCGCTTGCCGCGCACGTCCATCTGTCGAACGTCGAGCTTCTTCATGAACCGAACTCCATCGATTGATCTCGGGGCGCGTTGCTCCGGCGGGCAGATTACACCTAGGGAGCAGGTCGTGGCACGGGAGCCCGGCGCGCCGTTTGCCGGGCGGTCTGGGGGCAGATCGCCTCGAAGGCACGGCGGGGTTCTCCGGCCAGGCTCTGGAACATCTTGTTGTTTCGGCGGATGCGCTCGCGCTTCATGATCGTGCGCACCACCTCGGCGATGCGCTCGCGCATGTAGCGGTCTTCCCGGGGCCAGGCGCGCAGCAGATCGAGCAGCTCGTCCCGCTTGCCGATGACCTCGACGGCGGCGAGCATCTCCAGTTCCACCCGCCGGTCCCGGTCGGCCAGGGCGTCGCGCAGGTCCTGAATCGCCACCCGGCTGCCGATGCGGGCCAGCTCCAGGTGAGCCTTGGCCCGGACCCGCTGCATCATGTCGAAGCCGGTCAACTCGGTGGCGCCCTGAGGGCGTTCGGCGATGCGGTCGATCAGATCCTTGAGGCCGTAGATCATCGACTTCTCGCCCAGGGCGCCGATCACCTCGACCAGCACCTGGAGCGGCAGCGGCTCATCGACGGTTTCGATCAACTCGGCCAGCGCCTTGGCCCGGCGGGGGCCCAGCGCCTTGAGCACCATGCCGGCCCGGGTGCAGTACTCCGGGTCGTGGGAGCGGCTCTGCATCGCCTCGACCAGGGGAACCACCACCTTGCGGCCATGTTTGATCAGCCGGTGGACCGCGGCGTTCCAGCGGCCGTAGTCATCTTCACCCAGATCCTCGAGCAGGACCTCGACCGGGTCCCGGTCTTCCGGCGGCGGCTGGTTGGGCGCGCCGTAGCGACGGGCTTTCTCCACCACCGCGTCGTTGGCATCCCGCCGCAGGGCGGCGAGCATGGTGCGGCGCTGGGATCCGTCCAGATGGCGCAGGATCGAGAACGCGCCCAGACGCACCGCCTCGCGTTCGCCCGAGTCGTGCAGATGTTCGAGGATCGAGCCGACGGTCTGCTCCTGGCCCGCGGCGTACTGGTCGATGGCGGCGCGTACCGCCGCGACCCGGACCTCATCGGGCTGTTCCCGGTCGGCGGCCAGGCGGGTCAGCGCGCAGGCGACCTCGGGAGAGGGGAAACGGGAGAGCGCCTTGGCGGCGATGGCACGCATCCGGGGATCCCGGTCTCGCAACATGGCGACCAGGGGTTCGCGGCCACGGGGATCGCCGATCAGCGCGAGCAACGGCATGGCGTGGGTGCGAACGCGGCGGCTGCCCCCTTCGAGGGCTTCGATCAAACCCTCGACGGCACGGCCTCCGATGATCGCGAGCCGTGCCCTCGCCGCGTCGATGCGCGCTTCGCTTCGGCTGCCCAGTCGGCCGATCAGATCGGGGATCTCGTTTGCCCTGGGCCTCAGCGTCATTTAAAGTGAACCTTGAGACGAACGCACCACGAAGGTCGTGGTGCATGCGCCCACTTCCAACGCAGTTCGAGGTTTCAGCCGTGCCGGGAAGCGCGAGAATTATCGAACGGCGCCTGCGGGAAGTCAACTCGGAACGCGGGTTTCGGCGGATGCTGCCCATCGCTTTCCTGCTCGCGTCGGCGCTCGTCTTGACCGCTTGCGCGTCCGACGAGACGCGCGCCGAACGGCTCTACCACAAGAGCTCCGAACGGCTCGATCATCAGGACTATCGCGGTGCCATCGAGATCTACGAACAGGTCGTGCGCGAGTACCCCGAGACCGAGACGGCGCGCAAGGCGCGGGAAGACATCACCCACTATCGCAATCTGGTCGGCGCGATCGATAACTTCCCCTCGCACACCGCCAACGACCTGATGATCTCTACCGCTCGCGCGATTCATCAATACCGGCGAAAGCATCGCAGCTATCCCGAAAGCCTCGATCAACTGGTTCCCGATCAGCTCGACCGGGTCGAGTCCGACCCCTGGGGCCGGCCCCTCGGCTACACCCGCAAGGGTTCCGGTTTCGAACTGGTCTGCTACGGCTCCGACGGGGAGCCGGGCGGCAGCGGCGATGCCGCCGATCTGTTCGCCGATCAGCGATCCCGGGGCGTCAGCACCCTGCAGGACTGAACATGCAACGCTTTTCCATCTCGGCCGTGCTCGGCTTCGTTCTCCTTGCTTTCGTCCATTGCGCCGCCGCCGACGCGCCCGAGTCCCGGGCCGCCGCGGGGGGCGACGTGGGCTGGGCGGTGGCGGTCTTCCCCAACGGGGAGGAGTTCGAGCTCGAGGTCGTCGACGAACCCGAGAGCCGCCGGCTGGGCTACATGTACCGGGAACAGGTCGGAGAGCGGGAGGGCATGCTGTTCGTCTTCACCGGGGACCGGGCCCACGGCATCTGGATGAAGAATTGCAAGGTGGCGCTGGATATTCTCTGGCTCGATCCCCGCGGCCGGGTGGTGCACATGAGCACCGACGCCCAGCCCTGTCCCGAGGAGGGGCCATGTCCCTCGCACTATCCGGACCAGGCGTCCCGCTATGTCCTCGAGGTGGCTGCCGGCACCGCCGCCGACCTGGGGCTGCGCCAGGGAGATCGGATCATGCTGCTTCCCGAGTTTCCTCCCCTGGCGGTTCGCTGATGGGCCGGCGGAGCCTGATCGTTGCGGCGCTCTGCGCCTTCCTCGCCGTCTTGCCGGCCATGGCGGCCGAGGCGCCGAAGCGTCCCGCGATCAAGGGGGCGGACCTCGATCTGCTCGAAGATCTGCGGGATCTCGCCGAGCAGATGAAGAAGATCCGCGGGGCCGGTTTCGCCCGCTCGCCGATCGGAGTCCGGGCGGGCAAGGCCGCGCGGGACGCGGTGGCCGATTTTCGCGCCGGCACGGTGATCTCCGCCGCGCGGCTGGAAGCACGGGGCCGGGCCTGGGTCGATCTGGGACTGGGAGATGACGAGGGCCCGCGGCGGTTGCTCGATGCGCTGGCCCGCGGCGTGCCCGGCTTCACCGTCGATGTAGCCAAGCGGCGACTGCTGGTCGATCCCTCGATCTTTCCCGAGGAGGACCCCGCCGAGCCCGACGAGGTCAGCGACACGCTGCTGCTGGCCACCGGCGTGCGCCCCGACGAACCGCTGATGATCCATGGGCTGATGCAACTGCTGCTCCTCGAGGAGGGCCAGCCCGATCCCTTGCGCCCCACCACCGACGGCCTGCTCGCCGGCTCCTCGTGGACCATGGGGCAGTCGAATCTGGCCGCGATGCTCTACCTCTTTGCCGCCATGGGGCTGACCGGAGAGGTCGTGGAGCGGGGGCTGCGGCCGAGCAACGTCCTCGACGGGCGGCTCGAACCCAACTTCTCCGAGCTTCCGCCGGTCTCGGCGCGCCTGCTCGAGTTCTCCTACGGCGAGGGCTACTACCAGGCGGCCCAGACATTCAAGGGGGGCGGCTGGAAGGCGGTCAACGAGGCGGCCCGCACCCGGCGCTCCACCTGGGCGGTGCTCAACCCGGGAGGGGAGTCCTTCTCGGCCTGTGAGGTCGATCCCGAGGCGGGCAAGCTCGACGGTTTCCACCAGGCGGACCGGGACGTGCTCGGGGCCCACGCCGTCTCGGTGCTGATCGCGGAGCTCAGCGGTAAGGACAATCTGGGCCTGATTGCCGCGGATGGGTGGCGCTGCGACGAGCTGACCCGCTGGGAGCTTCCCGGATCGCCGGAGAACGGCATCACCACCTGGGATACCTACTGGCGGGATGCCCAGGCGGCCGAGGACTTTATCTACGGCTATCGCCGGGGGCTCGAGCGGCGTTTTGGCGGCAAGGGCGAAAAAGGCCCCGATGGCGCGCTGAAATGGGTCCACGACGGCCGTGAGTACAGCCTGACTCCCGCCGGCGACCAGGTCCGGGTGATGATCCGGCCCGCTCCTGCCGATCCAGCCTGATCCTCCTCATCTAACTGATGATGAAATCCGGCAGTCCTGCTACAGTAGGCGGCCGGTTGGCGAAGGGGTCTGTCCCCGGGCCGGCCGGTTCTCGGTGAAGAATCGTAAGCAAGAGCAAGGCGCTTCCGAGGGTGCCCAGGGGTTTCGCCCCATGGCCTTCGCGAGTGTCGGCTTCGAGATGGCTGCTTCGCTGCTGGTTCTCGGGTTCGCCGGTTACTGGCTCGACGGCAGGTTCGGAACGGAGCCCTGGTTGTTGGTGGCTGGTCTCCTGGTGGGGATCGCCGTTGCCCTGGTAGGCCTCTACCGCCGGGTGATCGCCATGATCGACCGGCGGGGAACGAACGGATCGTGAGAACTCGCGAACACGAGTGGAAACGCTTTGCCCGCACCGGTGGTTCGGTCGTGGGCGCGTCTCTCGTTGTCGCTGCGGCGATCGCGATCCTGGCCTGGCCCCAGGCGGTTGTCTGGGCGGTTCTCGGCGCCGCGGCCACCGGCTTCGTCGGGCTCTTCGGCGGTGTGCGCATGGCCCAGCTTCAGGGCGTTCCCGATCACGGCTTCCTGGCAACGATGTTCTTCACCATGGCCGCCCGGGTCGTGGTGGGAGGCCTCGGCGCGCTGGCCGCGACCCTCGCCGGGACCGAAGCGGTCCTCGCCTACGTCACCGGGCTCGGATGCGGCTTCGTGCCGTTCGCTGCATTTGAAATTCATTGGTTCATGAAAACGACCCCTGCCGTCGCGACGATGACGGTCGAGGAAGAAGTATCTTGATGACAGAACCGGCAACGGACGCGGTCCAACACGGGGCCGAGGGCGCGGCGGCTGCCGCCGAACACGGCGATAGCTCGGCCAACATCGGAGATCACATCATCCATCACGTGATGGACTCTCCGATCTACGACTTCGGACCCTGGGAGCTACCCGTCACGATCCAACTGCCCACGGTGTTCGGGATCGACCTGTCGATCACCAAGCACGTCTTCATCATGTGGGTCGTGAGCGCGCTCCTGTTGTTCTTCCTCATCGGGGCCGCCCGCAAGTCCGGGCAGTTGGTTCCCCGCGGCATGCGCAACGCCATCGAGGTGGTGATCCTGTTCATCCGCGATGAGGTCGCCCGCCGGGCCATCGGCGCGAAAGGGGACGGCTACCTCCCGTACCTGCTGACGACCTTCTTCTTTATCTGGTTCTGTAACCTGATCGGCTTGATCCCCGGATCGACCACGGCGACCGGCAACGTTTCGGTGACCGCGGCGCTGGCCATCATCTCGTTCCTCGTCGTTCAGGCGGCGGGAATCAAGGCCCACGGCGTCATCGGTCATTTCAAGCATCTGTTGCCGGGCGGTCTGCCGCTCTGGCTCGTGCCCGTGATGCTGGTCGTCGAAGTGCTCGGCATGTTCGTCAAGCCCTTCGCCCTCTGCATTCGCCTGTTCGCCAACATGCTGGCGGGGCACCTCGTCATTCTCGCGTTCATTTCGTTGATCTTCATCCTCGGCGCAGTGGCCCTGCCGCTGTCGATTCCGCTGGCGCTCTTCATCTACTGTCTCGAGCTGCTGGTGGCGACGGTCCAGGCCTACATCTTCACGATGCTCACCGCGACCTTCGTCGGGATGTCGATTCACGGACACTAAGAATTAGCTGTTGAAAAGATGCATTTGAGCGGTCGCGTACCGCGCGCATGGAAACCCTAAGGAGGATCCGGGACAATGGAAGGTAACCTGACTAGCGCAATGGCGTACCTCGGTGCTGGCATCGGTGCCGGCTTGGCTGTGATCGGCGGCGGTCTGGGAATCGGACGCCTGGCGGCCAGCGCGATGGAGGGTATCGCCCGCCAGCCGCAATCCGCCGGTACGATTCAGGCAGCGATGCTGATCGCGGCGGGCCTGATCGAAGGTGCGACTCTGCTCGCCCTGGTGATCTCGTTCCTGTTCATGTTCCTCCGGTAAGGGAGTCCCCATGCAGTTCCGGCTGATCCTCAGCGGTCTGCTGCTGTTCGGGCTTTCGTCTCCGGTATTGGCGGCTGGCGGTGCCGGGTCGATGAACCCGCTGAAGCCCGTCATGGGGACCCTGGTTTGGACGGCGGTGACGTTCGTCCTCCTGCTGTTCATCCTGCGGCGGTATGCCTGGGGTCCTCTTCTCGGCGCGCTTGACGAACGTCAGCGCACCATCGAAGGGGACATCGAGCAGGCCAAGAGCGACCGTGAAGAGGCCCAGAAGCTCCTCGAAGAGCACAAGTCTCTGGTCGTGCAGGCCCGCCGGGAGCGCGCCGAAGCGCTGTCCGTCGGACAGCAGGAAGGGGAGCGGCTCAAGACCGAGATCCTCGACCAGGCTCGCCAGGAACGGGAGCAGTTGATCAAACAGACTGAGGAGCAGGTCGCGGCGGGTATCCGCCAGGCTCGCGACGATTTGAGAGCGACCACTGCAGGGCTCGCGATCAACGCCGCTGAAAAGCTCCTCGGGAAAGCGCTCGACGATGCCTCCCACCGCAAGCTGGTGGAAGACCATCTGGCCCAGCTCGAGCGGAGCTAGCTACGGCTATCCGGTAGAACGGGGTGCCTCTTCCGGCGCCCCGTTCCGCCATGCTGCCGGTTTGCCTGTCCAGGTTTACCGGTCCCAAAGGGCCGCTCCTTCCCCGGCGAGGTGCCTTTGCACGCCTTCGAACTCGCCTTCGAATCCGGGACCCGGCAATGCCGCGTACGCGCGGGTGCCGGTGTGCTCGACCGGCTTATCGACGAACTGAAAGAAGCGGCGCCGGCTCGTCGTCTGTTCGTCGTCAGCGACTCCAACGTCTTCCCGCTCCACGGCGACCCCCTGGCCCGCCGTCTGGCCGACGCCGGTTTCGACGTGACCTGCCTGACCTTCCCCGCCGGAGAAGGTTCGAAAACCCGTGAGACCAAGGCGGAACTCGAGGATCGCCTGTTCGAGCTGGAGGCGGGGCGGGACTGCGCCCTGATCGCCGTCGGCGGCGGAGTGACCGGCGATCTGGCCGGCTTCGTCGCCGCCACCTGGCACCGCGGGGTTCCGGTGGTGCAGGTGCCGACGACGCTGCTGTCGATGGTCGACGCCTCCCTGGGAGGCAAGACCGGCGTCAACCTGGCCTACGGCAAGAACCTCATCGGCGCGTTCCACCAACCCTGGGGCGTCTATGCCGACGTGGCGACCCTGCGCACCCTGCCCGAGTTCGTCTACCGCGAGGGTTTTGCCGAGGCGATCAAGACCGCCTTCATCGCCGACGCCGGGTTGTTCGACTTCCTCGAGAACCGCCGGGACGGGTTGCTGCAGCGGGAACCCGAGCCCCTGACCGAGCTCGCCGGTCGCTGCATGGGGATCAAGGGAGAGGTTGCCATGGCCGACGAACGGGAGGGGGGCAAGCGGGCGATGCTCAACTTCGGACACACCGTGGCCCACGCCATCGAGGCGGCGTCGGACTACGGGGTGTCTCACGGCGACGCGGTGGCCGCCGGGATGGCGGTGGAG
>CAZBZH010000054.1:0-13601 GCA_964496265.1 uncultured Acidobacteriota bacterium
GACTGGTGGTCTCGGTGATCTCCGCCGTCGGCTCGTTCATGAAGTACGCCCAGCTCCGTGAGCTGCAGCGCAGCCACCAGGGCGAAGAGGCGCTATCGCGGGCTCGGAGTCGCCGGACCGCCTGACGGATCCCGCCGGGCTTCCCGCTCGTCTTCCTTGGGCTCCCGATCGACCAGCGCTTCCAGCACGATCTCGACGCCGCCGCGGGTCGCTTCGATCTCCAGCATGTTGCCGATCCCGCCCCGCACGATGCGGCGCTTGAGTTCGGCGTACGAGGTGATGTCGAGCCCCTCGACCCGGTAGACCACGTCGCCGAGTTCGATGCCGGCGATCTGTGCCGGGCTGCCATCTTCGATCGCCGAGACCATCACGCCGGCCTCCTCGGGCGCGCCGAAGTGTTCCCGCAGCGCAGGCGGCAACTCGATGGCGGTGACTCCGATCCAGCCGCGGCGCATCTCGACCCGGCTGTCCCGTTCGGGGCGCTCACCCAGGCGCATGCGCATGTCCCGGTCGCGGCCGCCGCGGTCGACCTCCAGGGAGACCCAGGCGTCCGGTTCCTTGGCGCGCAGCCGGGCCATCAACTCCGAGACGCCGGTGACCGGAATACCGTCCACCGAGAGGATCCGATCCTGGGCGCGCAGGCCCACGTCGGCGGCTGGGCTGTCCTCGATCACGCCGGTGACCAGGACCCCCGCGACCTCTCCGTCCAACTCGGTCTGGGCCGCCCGGGAGCTCTGCAGCAAGACGCCCATCCAGCCCCCGGCCTTCGGATCGTCGGACGCGGCCGCGGATGGTGCCGCGAGCAGCGCCAGCAGGAGCCAGGGAGAAAGTCGGGCGAAGATGGTGCGTTGGTGCGGCATGTACGAGTTCCCCTGAGGACGCCCCTTGAGTACCGCCGAAGTGTACGGCCGGTCGCAGGCCGCGGCAAACGCCGATCAGTCGCGACTTTCCGAGCTTTCGGCGAAGGCGATGCCGCAGGTGGCCAGTTCTTCCAGAATCGGTTGATAGATCTGCGGAAGCACCGGGGTGTGGACTCCGGTCAGCGGCAGCTTGCGTTCGAGGATCATCCGGGCCGCGGCGGCCGCGGGCAGTGAAACGGTGCGAGAGGTTGCCGTGTCGCCGCCGGGAATGCCGTAGGCCACCAGCTCCGCCCGGTGGTCGGTCTCGCGGCCGTCGCCCGCCCGTTCCACGATGCGGTGGGAGAGGAGCACCATGTCCCGTTCCTCGTCTCCGTAGCCCAGCCGGGCGGCGAAGCGGGCCGCCATCATGTCCAGGGCGGAGCAATCGGCATCGGGCAGCGGCTCGTCGGAGAACAGGCCCAGCCAGTCGAGGCGCTCGAGGATGTCGTCCTCCGGGTCGAGCCCGAGGTGCTCGGCGGTGCGCCGGCGCAGGTCGCTCCCTTCCCCCGGGATCAGGGTCGCGAGATATCCGGAGAGGGTCGTGCCCTCGTCCCAGCGGTGGCGCTCGACGCCGAGGAGTCCCAGGCGCACCACCGCCTGCATCGCCCGGCACCAGCCGGGGTAGCGATAGGTGCCCCGGAACATGTGCCGCACCTGATCGATGCCGTAGCGGCGGACGTACTTGAGCGAGTCCCGGTTGGGGTAGACCTCGAACGGGCCGAGGCCGGGCACCTGCCGCTCCTCGAAATGACTGAACAGGCTTCCCGCCGGAATGTGATGGACCCGGCCCCGGGCCAGGTAGCGAGCGGACTGCCGCGAGGCGAGCAACGCGCCCCGTGGGCTCCAGGAGACCTTGTAGCGCCAGGGGTTGTTCGATGCCTCCGGCGAGGGCAAACCGCCGCAGGAACTGTCGAACTCGACGACGGTGTTCCCCCGGTCGTGGATCGCGTCGATGATCCGCATCGCCGACATGTGATCCAGGCCCGGGTCCAGGCCGCACTCGTTGAGGATCAGGATTCCCGCTTCCTTCGCCGGGGCATCCAGCTCCCGCATCTCCGGCGAGACGTAGGAGGTGGTGACCATGTCGGTCTTCGCCGCGATGGCCAGCCGCGCCACCCGGGCGTGGAAGTCGTAGGGGATCAGGCTGATCACGAGATCGGCCTCGTCGATCAGCGGTTCCAGCTGATCCCGCCGGGTGACATCGATCGAACAGGCACGCCCGGACGGGTGGCCGTCGACGACCGCCTCGGCATCGGCGGCGTAGAGGCTGGCGACGACCAGCCTGCAGTCTTCCCGGTCGAGGAGGTAGCGGGCGATCGGCCGGCTGACCATCCCCGCGCCCAGCATCAATACGTTTTTCACGTTAGTCGAGCTCGTGCTTCAAGTAGGCGAAGTCCGGCGTCAGTTCGCCACGGTGAACGATGATGGCCCGCTGCAGTTCCGGCGGCAAGCCGAGGTCGCCCAGGTCCTTGCTCCAGTCGGTGCCGGCCAGGGCGGGGATGAAGCGGAACAGGCCGTCGCCGAAGTGTTCCGACGCCTCGGCGGGGAGCTGGCAGGGGAGGTTGTCCACCGCCATCACGATCGGCCCGCGTCCCTGCACGCCGTCGCGGATCTCTCCGGTGTCCGGGTCGTAGACGAAGGTCGGTTTGTCGGGGGTGGTCGGCTTGACCGTGGCCTCGACGCCGCCTGCGATGTCGCAGGAGATGTCGGCGATCAGGCGCAGTTTTGGGGTGCCCCCCGACCACAGCTCGGCCAGGTGCTTGCGCGAGACCAGCCGGGGTTGGGTCGGGATCCAGGTCGCGCCGTGGACCAGCATGGTCAGGTGCGGCAGGAAGCGGGGCATGCCGCTTTCGTATCGGTCGGGGAACTCGTCGAACTCATCGAGATCGACCGGACCGCCATCCTTGCGCTGGACCCGGTCCGCCCGGGAGAACTTGACCTTGTAGAGCACGTTCTGAGCGCGTTCCGGAGTGACGATGGCGTCGAGCTCCTCGGGCAGGATCTCCTGGGTCGGCAGCCGGTCGTAGATCTCCTGGGCCCCCTCGGACACGTTGCCCGATCCGGTGAAGCCGACGACGAAGGGGCGCAGCGCCCGGGGCAGCCCGTTGTGGCGGATGCGCTCGCCCAGCCGGTGGAGATGATGGGTCGCCTCGTCGAGGCCCGAGTAGTCGTGGGCCAGCCGCACGTCGGAGAAGGGGGTTTCGATCCCTTCGGCGGTCAGGCGTTGCCCCAAGGCCCACAGCGAGTCGATCATCCCGGCGTAGCCGGCGAAGCGGCCGAAGAACACCAGCCGCCGGTTGCGCTCGTCGACGATCTGTTCGTAGTCCAGCAGGGTGCAGCCCAGCTCCAGCAGCCGCTTGAGCATCGGCATGTTGTAGGACTGGCCCTTGGTCGTGTGGGAGAAATACAGGTAGGCCTTGTTGGCCTGGAGCAGTTCGGTGGGGATCTCCTTGACCCCCATCACGATCGAACAATCGCTCAGGTCCTCGTCGACCACCGCGCCGGCGGCCCTGTAGTCCCGGTCGGGGAAGGCGCGGCGCTCCGAAGGCTGGATCTTGATCGCGACGTCGCGTTCGTCGACCAGCTCGGCCACGTGATCGGGAATCAGCGGTACCCGGCGCTCCCAGCGGTTCTTGTCTTCGCGGCGTATCCCGAGCATGGGTGTGGTCTCCTTTGCCCTCCGAAGCTTCAGCGAAGGAGGGTCGCCCTCCGTAGATTTCAGCTCAGGAGGGGCTAGCCGGTTGCGACGGCTGGACGCCCCAATAGCCGAATCACCGCGACCAGCACGCCGAGGGAGATTAGCAGCCCGGCCCAGGCGGGGAAACCGAAGCCCGCGGGCAGGGTGCCGAGGAGGATCGAGACCCCGCCGACGGTCAGGGCGTAGGGCAGCTGGGTTCGCACGTGGTCCATGTGGTCGCAGCCCGAGGACATCGACGAGAGCACCGTCGTATCGGAGATCGGGCTGCAGTGGTCGCCGAAGATCGCGCCGGCCAGCACCGAGGCCACCGAGCCCAGCAGGATGCCCTGGGCGGACCCGTCGGCGTAGCCGGCGGCCCGGGCCACTTCGAAGGCGGTGGGCACCGCGACCGGGATCAGGATGCCCATGGTCGACCAGCTCGAACCGGTGGCAAAGGCGGTCGCCGCCGAGAGCACGAAGACCAGGGTGGGCAGCAGTCCCGGGTGTAGGCGATCGGTCAGCGACGAGACCATGAACTGCGAGGTGTTCAGATCCGAGCAGACCCGGGAGATGGCCCAGGCCAGGGTCAGGATCACGAACGCCATCAGCATGCTCTTGAAGCCGCCGATCATCGCGGTCATCGATTCGCTCAGGGTCAGCGAGCGGCGCACCAGCGCCAGCAGGATCGCCACCATCAGTCCTGCCGTGGCGGCGTAGAGCAACGAGTCGTAGGAGGCGCCCTCGCCCATCACGCTGCCGTAGTCCACCAGCTTGAGCGAGAAGAACGATTGGGTTCCCAGCGGGTCGCCGGCGTCGATCAACGACTGGCGGCCGGTCAACCACAGCGACGTGAAGGTGACCGCCACGACCAGCAGCACCGGGATCGCCGCGTTGCTCCAGTGGCGCGGCCGGCCCTCGATCGCTTCCAGCTCGCCCCCTTCGAAGTCGGCCAACGGCACGGCACCGGGGGCCAGCACCTGGCCGCCCCGGGCGCGGTTCTCGGCGGTGCGCATCGGGCCGAAGTCGCGGCCGGTCGCCGCGATCATGAAGCCGAAGGCCAGGGCCAGCAGCGGGTAGAAGTTGTAGGGGATCGCCGCCAGGAACACGGTGTAGGCCGCCCGGTCGGAGCCGATGGCGGTCAGCGCATCGCCGATCAGCGAGACCTCGAACCCGATCCAGGTCGAGACGAGGAACAGCGCGGCGACCGGTGCCGCGGTGGAATCGACGATGTAGGCCAGCTTTTCGCGGCTGACCTTCAGCCGGTCGGTCACCGGCCGCATGGTGTTGCCCACCACCAGGGTGTTGGCGTAGTCGTCGAAGAACACCGCCAGTCCCATCAGCCAGGTGGCGAGCTGCCCGCGGCGGGTCGAGGTGGCCAGCGGCGTGAACCTTTCGACCAGGGCGGTGGTCCCGCCGGATCGGGACATCACGCCGACCATGCCGCCGAGGAATAACGAGAAGACGATGATCGAGGCATGGTCGCCGTCGGCCACCGCGTCGACCAGATACTTGGCCGCCCGGAGCGCGCCGGTGAACGGGTCGCCGTAGATCAGCCAGGTGCCGCTCCAGACGCCGACCAACAGCGCGGGGATGACCTGACGGAAGATCAGAGCAAGCAGGATCGCGATCACCGGCGGCAGGATCGTCAGCCAGGCGGGAATGACGCGCAGTGCCGTGGTGCTCTGTTCCGACGCTCTCGGATCGTCCAGGCGCAGGGTCAGGTCGTAGCGGCCCGAGGCCATCGCCACATCGACGCTGACCGCGTCGCTCCCCTCGAGGGTGCCCTGACCCAACGGGGCTCCATCGCTACTCAGCAGGGTGAAGCGGGCCGGCGGGTCGATCTCGTCCGCCGGAACCACCTGGATCGTCGTGGGCAGTCCGGAGAGTCCGACCCGCGGCGCCTTGATCTCGATAGCGGGCAACGGGGCGGCAGCGGCCGCCGGCGGCGCGGTGCCGGCGGCATCGCCGGAGCTCTCCTCCTGGCTCCAGGCAAGGGAGAAGCAGAGGACCGCGGCGATGGCGGCGAGCAAAAGGGCCGGACGCAGCCGTATGTCGGGTCGGGAACTCATCGAAGCCGCGATGCTACCACCGTTGGCGGCCTGAGCAGACCGGTCGCTCAGGCGGCGTCGCGCAGCTCGTCGGCGATCTCGTCGGCGATGGTCTCGGGATCCCGGCCGCTGGTCTCGATCAGCAGGTCCGCCCGGGCGTACATCCGCTCACGGGCGGTCAGCATGGCCCGCAGCTCCTGCATGGCGTCGGGGTTGCCTTCCATCGGCCGGCGGTCCCCCTGGCCGACCACCCGGTTCCAGTGGTCTTCCGGCGAGGCGCGCAGCCAGACCACCGTGGCCTGCTCCAGCAGCCGCTCCCAGGTCCAGGGCTCGTTGACCACGCCGCCCGAGGCGGCCAGTACCTGGGGTTGGCGGGAATCCAGGATCTCCCGCACCGTCTCCCGCTCCATCCGCCGGTAGTAAGGCTCGCCGTGGAGTTCGAACATCTGCTCCAACGGCAGGCCGCTGGCCTCGATGATGCGCTGGTCCATTTCAACGAAGGGAAGTTCCAGGCGGGAGGCCAGCAGCGGGCCGATGGTGCTCTTACCGGCGCCGCGCATCCCGACCAGCGCCACCACCCGGGCGGTCGCCGGGGCCCGCAACAGGGCGTCGGGGGTGGTGGCCAGGGCGCTGGCCAGCTCTTCGAGCCGCAGCACCGAGATGTTGCCGTCCCCCCCTTCGACCCGGGCCAGGAAACGGGAGGACAGCCCTGAGTGGGCGGCCAGCTCGCTGCGGCTCCAGCCCCTCGCCCGGCGCAAAGAACGCACACGGTCGGCCAGATGAGAGAGAATGGAGGTCGATTGCGGCGAAGACGGCATATGTGCACTATAGTGCATCGAATCCGCTCTGCCTAGCCTTGCAGGGCGAAGTATAATGCATGCCCTGAGAGAGTTTGGAGGAAAGCGTGACCAGCGGAACCGAGACCCAGCGCCCCGAGCGCATCACTTTCGACACGAATCCGGCCCAGTACAAGCACTGGAAGCTGGAGGTCGATGCCCCGGTGGCGCGCCTGACCATGGCGGTGCAGGAAGACGAGCCCCACCGCCCCGGCTACGAGCTCAAGCTCAACTCCTACGACCTCGGCGTCGACATCGAGCTGCGGGATGCCATCGAACGCCTGCGCTTCGAACATCCCGAGGTGAGAGCGGTGGTGGTCACCGGCGGCCTGGACCGGGTGTTCTGCGCCGGCGCCAACATCCACATGCTTTCCAGCTCGACCCACGCCTTCAAGGTCAACTTCTGCAAGTTCACCAACGAGACCCGTCTCGGTATCGAGGACGCCTCCGAGGGAAGCGGACAGAAGTTCCTGGCGGCCCTCAACGGCACCTGCGCCGGCGGTGGCTACGAGCTGGCCCTGGCCTGTGACGAGATCCTGCTGATCGACGACGGCAACTCGGCGGTCAGCCTGCCCGAGACACCGCTGCTTGCGGTGCTGCCCGGCACCGGCGGCCTGACCCGTCTGGTGGACAAGCGCAAGGTGCGCCGGGATCTGGCCGACATCTTCTGCACCACCGCCGAAGGGGTGAAGGGCAACCGGGCCAAGAAGTGGGGCCTGGTCGATCACGTCGCCCCCCGCAGCAAGTTCGAGGAGACGGTGCAGAAGCGCGCCGCCGAGCTGGCCGCCTCGTCGCCGGGCAAGGCGACCGAGGGCATCAGCCTCACCCCCCTCGACCGCACCATCGAAGACGACTCCATCGAGTACCCCAACGTCTCCCTCGAGATCGACCGGGAGGAGCGGGTGGCCAAGCTGACCGTCCGCGGCCCGAAAGGGGACCAGCCCGCCGACGCCGACGGTATCCGCAAGCTGGGCGCTGCCTGGTGGCCGATCCAGGCCTTCCGTGAACTCGACGACGCGCTGCTGCACCTGCGCATCAACGAGCCGGAGATCGGTCTGGTGCTGCTCAAGACCGAGGGTGAGCTGGACCAGGTCGTCGCCATGGACGGCGTACTGGAAGATCTCAAGGAGGACTGGTTCGTCGGCGAGGTGCGGCTCTTGATCGGCCGCGTGCTGCGCCGGTTGGATCTGACCGCCAAGTCCTTCTTCGCGCTGCTCGAGCCCGGCTCCTGCTTCGGCGGGACCCTGTTCGAGATGGCCCTTGCCGCCGATCGCTCCTACATGCTCGACGACCCCGACAACCCGGTGGAGCTGGCGCTGACCGCGATGAACGCCGGCGCCTATCAGATGTCCCAGGGGGCGTCGCGGATGGAGACCCGCTACCTGGGTACTCCGGAGAAGGTCGGCGAGCTGCTCGGCGACCTGCGCAGCTACGACCCGGCCGACGCCGAGGACGAGGGTCTGGTCACCGTGGTGGCCGACGACATCGACTACGAAGAAGAGGTCCGCATCGCCATCGAGGAGCGGGTCAGCATGTCTCCCGACGCGCTGACCGGCATGGAAGCCAACCTGCGCTTCCCCGGCGCCGAGAATTGCGACAGCAAGATCTTCGGCCGCCTGACCGCGTGGCAGAACTGGATCTTCCAGCGTCCCAACGCCGTCGGCGAGAAGGGCGCCCTGACCATGTACGGCAAACCCGAACGGCCCGTGTTCGACATCAGGAGGACTTGATGCAGCTGCACGAGAAGATCCCCAACAATGTGAACCTGTCGCAGAATCGACGTCTGCAGCGGGCCCTCGAGAAATGGCAGCCCAACTACCTCAGGTGGTGGAAGGAAGCCGGTCCCGAGGACTTCCAGGAAGATCAGATCTACCTGCGGACCGCGATCTCGGTGGATTCCAAGGGCTGGGCCAACTTCGACTACGTCAAGATGCCCGACTACAAGTGGGGTATCTTCCTTGCGGAACCCGAGGCCGACCGCCGCATCTCCTGCGGCGACAACTACGGGCAACCGGCCTGGCAGGAAGTTCCGGGTGAGTTCCGCAACCACCTGCGTCGCCTGATCGTGACCCAGGGGGATACCGAACCCGCCAGCGTCGAGCAGCAGCGCTTGCTGTGCAAGATCGCGCCGAGCCTCTACGACTGCCGCAACCTGTTCCAGGTCAACGTCGAGGAAGGCCGGCACCTGTGGGCCATGGTTTATCTGCTCCACGCCCACTTCGGCCGCGACGGCCGTGAGGAAGCGGAAGAGCTGCTCGAACGCCGCTCCGGCGACTTCGACAAGCCGCGCATCCTGACCACCTTCAACGAGCCGATCGACGACTGGCTGTCCTTCTTCATGTTCACCATGTTCACCGACCGGGACGGCAAGTATCAGCTGCTGGCCCTGGCCGAGAGCGCCTTCGATCCGCTGAGCCGCACCACGCGCTTCATGCTGACCGAGGAAGCCCACCACATGTTCGTCGGCGAGACCGGCGTGATGCGGGTCGTGCAGCGCGCCTGCGAGTTGATGAAGGAAGACCCCAACGAGGACGCCCGCGCTCTGGGCGGCGTGGACCTCGACACCGTTCAGCGCTACATCAACTTCTGGTACTCCTCGAGCCTCGACCTGTTCGGCGGTGAGATCTCCTCCAACGCGGCGGATTTCTTCGGCGCCGGTCTCAAGGGGCGCGCCTGGGAAGGCAAGAAGTTCGACGACCACGTCGCTCTCGAGCAGTTCTACGAGGTCGACGTCGCCGAGAACGGTCACATCACGAAGAAAGAGGTGCCGCTGCGCACCGCGATGAACGAGGTGCTGCGCGACCAGTACGTCGACGACAACCAGCGCGGCGTCGACCGCTGGAACAAGTGCATCGCCGAGAACGGCATCAACTACACGCTGACGCTGCCCCACAAGCGCTTCAACCGCAAGATGGGCATCTACACCGGGCGCCACTTCGATCCCAAGGGCAACCCGATCTCCGAGGACGAGTTCAATGCCAAGGCGAGCAGCTGGCTGCCCACGGCCGAGGACCGGGTCTACATCAAGAGCCTGATGAAGCCGGTGCTGGAGCCGGGCAAGATCGCCAACTGGCTGGCGCCGCCGAAGCGGGGCATCAACAACCAGGGCTTCGACTTCGAGTACATCCGCCACACCTAGTTTCCAGACGCGGCGAGGAAGGTGCTCCTCGCCAGGCCACTCAGACCTTCAAAGCCCCGCGGTTCGCCGCGGGGCTTTTTGTTGCTGCCCGGGGCTGACTGGTTTTCCCCGCGCCGCGGCACGATGTTCTGCCTCGCCCTCCGGCCTGAACCGAGGAGGGCGGGGAGGACCGCCCGTGAGGCGATGGAACGGGGCCGCAGGCAGCGGCCGCAAGCGCGCAACCGCAAGCACCGGGACGCGATCGTGGTCCGGGCCCGGGCTCGCGATCTTGCTGCTTGCCGTGGCCTGCGCCCCGGGGGATTCGTCGCGGCAACCCGCCTACGACAGCCTGCAGGGAGCGATCCCCGAACCCTCCGCCCCGGTCTGGTTGATCGGCCTGGACGGCGCTGGCTGGAACATGCTGGATCCGCTGCTGAAGGCGGGGGAGCTGCCCAACCTGGCGGCGCTGATCGAACGGGGCCGGTCCGGTGTGCTGCGTTCGGAGAATCCGACCATCTCTCCGGCGCTGTGGGCCACCATCGCCACCGGTCAGCCTCGGGAGGTCCACGGGGTCGTGAACTTCACCGAGCGGGTTCCGGGAAGCTATCGCACCGTCGAGTCCGGTCCGCTGGACCGGCGTTCACCGGCCCTGTGGGACCATGTCGGCGCCGCCGGCGGCCGCTCGGTCGTGGTCAACTGGTTCGGCTCCTTTCCCGCCGAGGAGATTGATGGGGTCTACCTGGCACGGGGGCTCGATCCGCAGGCGGCCCAGCCGGCCCAGGTGCATCCCGAGGGTTGGCTCGATGCCGGGCCGCCGTTCCAGGCAAGCGCACCTCCCGGGTGGGCGCTCGAGGCCATCGGGCGCACGCCGTTCCTCAGGGAAACCCTGCTCGACGATCAGCGCAGTCTCGACCTGCTGCGGCGGGCGGTGGCTGCCGAACCGGCGGACCTGGTCGTTTCCTATTTCGCCGGCGTCGATATCGCCCAGCACGTCACCTGGAAGGACATGGATCCGCACTATGTTCCCTTCCCCGATGAGCCGCCGCGAGATCCGTCTCTGGCCGGCGTGATCCCCGCGTACTACCGCTACCTGGACGACGTGGTGGGGCAGGTCGTGGCCCTGGCCCCCGACGACGCCACCATCGTCGTGGTTTCGGATCACGGCGGCGGGCCGATGCGCCCCGAAGAGGCGTTTCACTTTCAGCTCGAGGTCGTGCTGAGCGAACTGGGCTACACCCGCAAGCTCGGCAACGGCGAGACCGACTGGACCGGCACCACCGCATGGGCGATCTCCGAGCTGTACCGTGAACGCAAGCGTATCTGGCTCAATCTGGCCGAGACCGAGGCGCAGGGGATCGTGCCGGCGGAGCAGGCGGCTTCCCTGGCCGATGAGATCGAGACCCGCCTGCGCGGCCTGCGGGTCGAGGATGGGCCGCTGTTCGAGCGGGTCGAGAACCACCTCGCCGACGCGGACTGGATGCCGGGCATGCCGGCGTTGACCGTGCAGTTTGCCGAGGGCGCCTTGACCGCGACCCGGGTCCGGGACGGCGACGGCGGGTTCGCCATGGATCCGGTCCGGCTACGTCACCGGGACGTTTCCGGCGGCCATCGCCTCGACGGGATGATGGTGCTGGCCGGTCCGAAGATCGCTCCCGGCCGTTTCACCGCTCCGGCGACCCTTTATCAGGTCGCGCCGACGATCCTGCACCTGCTGGGTCTGCCTCAGGATGCCCGGCTACAGCCTCCGGTGGGGCAGGGGGGCGTGTTCGCCGAGGTGCTGCTGCCGGAGTGGTACGAGGAGCACCCGCCGCTCGTCGCCGAGGACTACCGTACGTTGCCCCGGCTGGGACGGGTGGTCGAAGGCGCGGCCGAGGCCGACCCCGCCGAGGATGCGTCGCTGGCCCGCTTGCGGGCCCTCGGCTACCTCTAGCGACGTCTCCCGAAGCCCGCCGCGACGGCAGGCGCACCCGGGCAAGACCGTCGGCTGTCGCTAGCGCCGCCGGGGCTCGGTCGCCGCCAGGATCTCGGCGATGCGCTCGGCAAGAGACGGTTCGGTGCACTCTTCCCGCAGCGGCAGCATGCCGGCCCGTCCTTCGCGGGTCTTCCCCGCCTGGAGTAGATCCAGCGCGGCGTTGAAACGCGCGACGCAGCGATGGTTCACCGCCTGCGTCTTCATGAAGTCCAGGTTCTCCTGGGCGATCTCCTTGCTCGGCCCGGCGGGGAGTCCGTCGACGATCGAACGCATGGTGGCCAGCGCCTCGTCGTAGCGGCCTTCGCGGAACAGGTTGTTGGCTCGTTCCTGGCGACCCAACAGCAGGATGTTCTCGACCCGGTTGACCAGATCCGGCTTGTTGGCCTTGCGGCGGATGTCCCGCAGCAGGGCATCGGCCCGCTCGATCTCCCCGGAGTTGCTGTAGAGCGATGCCAGGGCGGTGGTCACGTCGAGTTGGCCGCCGAACAGCTCCCGGGCCCGTTCCAGCGCGGCGATGCCCGGCGCGGTGTCCTCGTTGCCCGGGT
This sequence comes from uncultured Acidobacteriota bacterium, assembly GCA_964496265.1. Classification (GTDB taxonomy): domain Bacteria; phylum Acidobacteriota; class Polarisedimenticolia; order Polarisedimenticolales; family Polarisedimenticolaceae; genus Mor1. The sequence continues at coordinate 12,096 of CAZBZH010000054.1, forward strand.
TGAGGTAGGTCGAGCCCAGCCCGAACAGCGCATCGGGGTTGTCCGGCTGCAGCTCGAGACTGCGTTGGAACATGGCCCGGGCCTCGAGAGCCTTCGCCGGGACCGCCTCCTGACGGCGGAAGATCTCGCCGCTCTCCTGCTGGAAGGTCTTGAGCCGGCTCAGGGCGTAGAGCGTCCAGACCCAGGCATCCTGCGGATAGCGTTCGGTCGCGCTCTTGAACTGCTGCTCGGCGCCTGCCAGATCGCCGGCGCCATGGGTGGCGTAGGCTCCGATGGCGGCAGTCTCGGCGCCGGCTCCCTCCTCGCCGGCAACCTGGGCCAGGTGGGCCCTGGCCGACGGGAAGTCCCCGTGGGCGAAGACCAGCACCTCGGCGAGGCGAGTCGCGACCTCGACCCGGGAGGCGGGCTTCACCTCGATCGATTCCAGCGGCAACGCCTTGCCGGCGGCGTAGGTCGCGGTCTTGAACACCCGTCGCTCGAGGTAGGCCTGGAGCCGTGCCTGGAGCGTGTCGACATCCATGCCGAGGTGGCCCAGGATCGCGTCCTGCAGCGAGCCGGGTTGCGCGGCCATGGCGAGCAACGGTTCGACCCCGAGCGGTTTCCCGCCGCCGTCGCTCAGCAGGTAGTGCACCAGCAGCCAGCTGGTGCCGTAGAGCGGGCCGGCCCGGCCGATCTCGTCGTACTCCCCGGAGTAGGCCGAGATGCCGAACAGCCGGGTCAGCGGCAGCAGCCCGGTCTCACGCAGGGTCTTCACGTGGTGTTCGATCTCGCTGCCCGCCACTCCGTTGCCGCCGGAGAAGTAGATGAAGCCGAAGTACTCGGCGAGCCCCTCCTCGCACCACAGCGGCAGCGCCCCGTAGCGGGGCGTCAGGAAGTGGTGCATGTACTCGTGGTAGACCAGCGGGCGAAAGGCGCTGCGCGGGCCGGCCTCGATAGTGATGAAATTCCCGGCAGGCGTCGAGATGAAGAAGCCGCCGACATCCTGGGGCACTCCCTGGATATTGCGCTTGGCGTAGGGACGGTAGGCGCTCTCGGAGGTGAAGGCGATCACGAAGGTCTTGCGCAGGTCCTCCCGCCGCTGGGCGGGAAAGGCGCGGTCGAGGAAGTCGCGGAACTGCTCGAACTCGGCGAGGCTGCGCCGGGTCTTGTACTCGGAGAGCTGGCTGTAGGCGGTGAAGTGGGCGGTCTCGGCCTTGCGCCAGGCCAGGCGGTCGAAGTTCGCGGCGCTCTCGGCGGGATCCGGTGGCTCCGCGGCGGCCGGGCTCGAGGCCGCGAAGGCCAGGGCCAGGGCCGGCGCCAGAACGAGGCGGCGCACGCCAGGCCACGCCGCGGTTCTCCTCCGAGCCGATGTTGCGCCACGCTTCACCTGCGGCCTCAGCGGGCGAGCAGGTCGATCACCTGCTCGATCGCCCGGGAACAGACGGGGCAGAAGCCGACATCGTTGCGGGTGAACATGATGCAGTCCGCCCGCGGCCGGTACAGCCCGCGGGATTCGTACATCGCGCC
>CAZBZH010000055.1:0-13585 GCA_964496265.1 uncultured Acidobacteriota bacterium
CGGTTGTTCAGCGGGGAGCTCCAGTTCTACCTGGTTCGCCGGGAAGAGCGAATCGGCGTGCGGGTCAAACACCCCGGCAGTCCGGTGCGCACCGGTTTTCAGGGGCTCGACTACTTTCCGCCGTCGGAGGACTACCGGGTCGAGGCGGAGTTCGTTCCCTTCGATCCGCCGAAGAAGGTGCCGATCGCCACGGTGATCGGCACCGAGGTCGAGATGGAGTCACCCGGCCAGGTGCGCTTCAGCCTGGGCGGCGAGTCGTTGGCCCTCGAGCCGCTGGCCTCTTCCGGCGGCCGGCTGTGGTTCATCTTCAAGGATCGCACCAACGGCAGCGAGACCTACGGGGCGGGGCGCTATCTCTACGCCGACGCGCCGGTCGACGGTAAGGTCACCGTCGACTTCAACCGGGCCTACAACATGCCCTGCGCCTTCACCGAGTTCGCCACCTGTCCGTTGCCGCCCCGCTCCAACTGGCTGGCGGTGCGGGTCGAGGCCGGGGAGAAGGCGTTCAAGGCAGGCCCGGCGCACTAGAGCTGCTTTGGCGAACTTGCCGGGTGGGAGGAGCGGCTCAGCCGTTCTCGCCCGGCGCCGTGAAGAGCGAGCGAAGCGGGACCCGCTCCATCCCGGCGCCGGTCTCGGCCTGAAGCGCCGCCAGGCGCCCCTCGTAGGGACCGAGGGTCCAGCAGGCTTCCTCGGCGAGGGTCTCGATTGCCGGCCCCTCTTCGTTGAGCGGGCAGATGTCCCGTAGCTCCACCGTTTGGCCGCGGTCCTCGTCGAGCCAGCGCAGCGGCAGCCCCTGGGTGCGGCAGACGTAGGGCCGATCCTCGTAGATGCGGCAGGCGCCCTCGTGGTCGAGAAAGGCGCAGGCGCCGACGGCGTGGGGTGTTCCCGACGCCAGCAGTTCGGGGTGCCGCTCGCGGATGCGGTCGGCCTCCACGGCGAACACCGTGATCTCGTCGACGCAGCAGTCGTTGCAGCCGCGGCGGCAGCGCAGCCGTTCGGCATGCACCCGCTCCAGTCGCCCGGCATCGTCGTCGATCTGCCGGTGCAGCAGGCGCAATCGATCCGAGAACCCGCCGGCGCGATGGGGTTTCGACCGCTCGTTCAACGTAACTCCTTGAAAATCGGCCCTTTGCCGGAACCACGCCCGGCCTGCGACTTTCTGCGCACCCCGAGCGTACTAGCTCTTCCAACGAAGCTGGAGGACGAAAAGCATGCGTAACGTGAAGTTCCTGACCTCGGCCGCCGGAGCCTGCCTGATGGCTCTCCTGGTCGCCTTTCCGCTGATGGCCGGTGGATCCGACGAACCGGTGATCGTCAGCACCTCCGGCAGCGGCCTGTTCGTGGTCGGTGACGGTACGGCCGATGACGTGCGGGTTCACCTCGCCGGTTTCGGCAAGGGGCCGTACCTGGGCGTGTGGCTCGAGGAAGAGACCGAGCTCTCCGAAGGGGGCGCCCGGGTCACCGCGGTGGCGGACGATTCGCCGGCGGCCGACGCAGGCATCCGCGAAGGGGATGTCATCGTCGAGATGAACGGCCGGGTGATCCGCGGCCCCAAGGCGCTGACCTCGCGGATTCGCGAGATGGACGAAGGGGACCGCATCGACCTGGACATCGTGCGCGACGGCGACCGCATGTCCGTCGACGCCGAACTGGCCGAGCGCCCCAACGCCTACGGGTTCTTCCGTAGCGACGACGGCAGCGGTGCCAAGATCTACAGTTGGAGCGGTCAGGGCGATGGCCTGAGCTATCTCGACGAACTGCCCGACGAACTCCGTGAGCAACTCGGCCAGTGGAGCAATGGTCTCGACGGGCTGAAGGGTCTGGACGGGTTGAAGAACCTGGATGGACTGCGGCGGCTCGAGCGCTTCCAGTCGCCCGGCTCCGGCACCAGCATCTTCCGGCTCGACGGCCGCCCCAAGCTTGGCGTCCATCTGGTCGAGGTCACCGACGAGCTGCGTGAACATCTCGGCGCCAATGGGGACGAGGGGGTGTTGGTTTCCAAGCTGGTCGACGGCATGCCTGCCGAACGTGCCGGCATCCGGGTCGGTGACCTGATCACCGCCGTCGACGGCGCGGCTGTCTCGTCGGCGTCGGAACTGGTCCGGGCGCTGCGCAACAAGGACGGTGAGACCATCCGCATCGACATCGTGCGCGACGGCCGCAACGACGTGATCGACGTCGACCTGCCCTCCCGCGAACGGTTGGAGATCGGCGGCGGCCCCAAGGCCTGATCGATAGACCTCCCGCAGGGCGTCGCGGTTTGCCGAAGAGGCAGACGCGGCGCCCTACTTTTTTGCCCCTGGCGATCTACGCCGTGGTTCCGAAGGGTTACGATGAGCGGGTGACTCGCCTGGACGACATCCCGACGCCGTTTCTCGCCCTGGACCACCGGGTGTTGCAGCGCAACGTCGAGGGCATGTTGCGGCGCGCCCAACGCTTCGGCGTGCAGCTGCGTCCGCACCTGAAGACCGCCAAGTGCGCCGAGGTCGCGCGGCTGGCCCACGGTGGAAGCAGCGGTCCGATCACCGTTTCCACCCTGCAAGAGGCGGCCTGGTTCGTGGAACGGGGCTTTCGCGACCTGACCTACGCCGTCGGCATTGTCCCGCAGAAGCTCGACCGGGTCGCGGCGCTGATGCAGGCCGGCGCCGACCTGCGGATCCTGACCGACGATCCGGCCACGGCCGCCGCCGTCAGCGAGGACGGCGCCAGCCGCGGGATCCGCTTTCGCGTGATGATCGAGGTCGACTGCGGCGCCGGTCGCGCGGGGCTCGACGCGGCGGGCGACGGCTTGCTCGAAGCCGGTCGCGTGCTTCACGACGGAGAGGGGACCGAGCTTGCCGGGGTGTTGACCCACGGCGGCCAGTCCTACGGCTGCGACGGTCCGGCCGGGGTGCGGGTCGTGGCCGCCGACGAACGGGATGCCGCGGTCAGCGCGGTCGAGCGCCTGCGCGCCGCCGGTTTACCCTGTCCGGTCGTCAGCGTCGGCTCGACCCCGACGGCGATGGTGGCGGAGAACCTCTCCGGCGTCGATGAGATCCGTCCCGGCGTCTACATGTTCTTCGATCTGTTCCAGCACAAGCTGGGGATGTGCGCTCTCGAGGACATCGCGATCAATGTCCACACCCGGGTCATCGGGCGTTACCCCGAGCGGGGGCAGGTGCTGGTCGATGCCGGCGGCCTGGCGTTGTCCCAGGACCGCAGCGCCAACCGGTTCGACGAGACCCTGGGCTATGGCCTGTGTCTCGACGGGAGACGAACCCCGGTCGGCCGGGTGGTCCAGGTCAACCAGGAGCACGGCTTCGTCGAGCTGGACCCGGGTCGGAGGGATCGTCCGCCTGCGGTCGGGGAACGTCTACGGATCCTGCCCAACCATGCCTGCATGACCGCCGCCATGTACGACCGCTACCAGGTCACCGAGGACGGCATCCGGACCGTCGGGGTCTGGGACCGTACAGGGGGCTGGTGAGCGCGGGCCGCCGGTTCCCGGTACAATACTCATATGTCTAGTCTTTCGATCGGGAGCCTGGTCACCCGCTTCGCGGGCAATCTGCGCTACCCCTGGCTGGTCGCGATCACCGGGACGATCCTGCTGCTCGACATCGTGCTGCTCGATCCGCTCCCCTTCATCGACGAGATCGTGTTCGCGCTGTTGACGCTGATCTTCATGTCGTTCAAGGAACGCAAGCCGGCCAAGGATGCCGCGGCCCCGGCCGCCGCCGCGGGGAGCGCCGCGGCGCCGTCCCCCGATGGTGTTGCGCAGACCGATACGCCGGAGAAGCGTGAGGCCACGGTAATCAGCGTGGAGCCGAACCCCTGAGGCTCCGGGCGGGCCGAAGCCGCTCCTAGGGAATCGACACGGTGGTGACGCTCAGCACCTCGGGCAGCTGCTCGATGCGGCTCAGTGCGTCCGCCGGTACCGGGCTGTCCACGGCGATGATCGAGATCGCCGCCTGGTCTCCGGTGACCCGGCCGAGCTGCAGCCCCGCGATGTTCACCCCGGTCTCGCCCAGGATCGAACCGATGCCGCCGATCACGCCGGGGACGTCCCGGTTGCGGATGAACAGTAGGTGTCCGTCGAGGCTGCTCTCGATCGGGGTGCCGTCCACCTCGACCAGCCGCGGGTAGTTTCCGGTCAGCACGGTGCCGGCGACGGTGGTCGTGCTCTCATCGGTGGACAGGGTCAGCCGCAGCAGTCCGGAGTAGTCGGTGTTCTCGTTGCTGCGTCCCTCCTCGATCGTCACGCCGCGGCTCTGGGCCAGGGAGATCGAGTTGACGTAGGAGACGGCACCGTGAACCACCGGCTGCAATAACCCCTTGCTCGCGGCCATGGCCACCGGCTTGATCGGGTACTCGCCGAAGGTGCCGTAGCTGCGCACTTCGAGGCGCTTCATCCCACCGGAGCAGATCTGGCCGAGCAGGCTGCCCAGGCGTTCGCCCAGTTCCATCACCGGGCTCATTGCGGCGTGGGTCTCCCGGTCCATCGACGGGAAGTTGACCGCGTCGAGGATCACGCCGCTCTTCAGGTAGTCGCGAATCTTCTGGGCGATCTCGACCCCGACCCGAACCTGGGCCTCGACGGTCGACGCCCCCAGGTGCGGCGTGGCGACGACCGCGGGGTGTTCCACCAGGCGCCGGTCGGTCGGCGGCTCGGCATCGAAAACGTCGAGGCCGCAGCCCGAGAGTTGTCCCGACTCCAGCGCGTCGAACACCGCGCCCTCGTCGAGCAACCCGCCGCGGGCGCAGTTGATCACCCGGGCGCCCTTCTTCATCTTGGCGATCGCCTCGGCGTCGATCAGGTTCTTGGTGTCTTCGGTCTTGGGCACGTGGATCGTGACGAAGTCCGACTTGGCCAGCAACTCGTCGAGGGTCACCACGTCGATGCCCAGGGAGTCCATGCCGTCACCGGAGACGAACGGGTCGTAACCCAGCACTTCCATCCGCAGCCCGCGCCCGCGCCGGGCAACTTCACGTCCGATACGGCCGAGGCCGATCACCCCCAGGGTCTTGCCCTCGATCTCGATGCCGACGTATTTCTTGCGTTCCCACTGCCCGGCACGCAGGTCGGCGTTGGCCTGGGACACGTTGCGGGCCAGGGCGGTCATCAGCGCAATGGTGTGCTCGGCAGCGGCGACCGAGTTGCCGCCGGGCGTGTTCATGACCACGACGCCGGCGTTGCTCGCCGCCGGGAGATCGATGTTGTCGACCCCGGTGCCGGCCCGGCCGATGGCCCGCAGCTTCTTGGCGTGCTCCAGGATGTCCGGGGTGACCTTGGTCGCCGAGCGGACGATCAGGGCGTCGTAGTCGCCGATGACCTCGGCGAGCTCCGGCGGGGTCATCCCGGTCTTGAAGGTCACGTCGAAGCCCTCGGTTTCCTCCAGCAGGGCAACCCCCTTGGGAGAAACGTTGTCGGCCACCAGTACCCGGATACTCATCGCTCGATCCTCGTCATTTTTGTTTGGGGCGGAAGCGGAGAAGCGGGGATTGTAGCAGCGGGGCCGGGCCGCCACCCGGGGGGCGGAGGACCCGAAAGCCCCTATTTTTTTGAACTTCCCCTGATCGGCGGGACAATCGGTTGCCGAAGGCCGCTCGGCGGCGTAAGTCGTCTTCTCCGTTGATTTTACGACGGGAATACGACAGTATCGGGCCGCGCCGACGCGCTGTGGCCGCTGAGGGGCTCCCGGATCCACGACCTGAAGTTGCGGACAGCCGGGCCATTTATGCGTATACAGCAAGTTGGCCTCGCCGGTGCAGAGGGGCTGGCCGGCCGAAAATCATGTCTTTAGGGGGCATTTTCTGATGCACAAACGTTTCCATCAGGCCGCGCGTGTGGCGGTCGTGATCTCGATCTGTGTCTGCGCCGCTCTCGGCGCCCACGCGATCAAGGGACCCGACCATCACGAGCGGTTCGAGGACCTTGTTATCTACGACCCGCCGTCCCGGATGGGGCGTCTCGGTGACGATCCCGAGACCACCGAGGGCTACGACGCCGAGCGGGAGCACTGGCGCGGCTTCAAGTCGCTGACCGGTGGCGACTGGATGGTGCGGATCGACCGCCGCTCCGGCACCCCGATGCTGGTCAGCGGCTCCGGTATTCCCTGGTTCGCCAAGGGCGAGCCGGTCACCGTCGAGGCCATGGCGGCCAAGGCGCGCCAGTTCATGAGCCAACACGGCCTGATCATGCGGGTCGACCTCGATGAACTGGTGCTGCGCGAGGAAGGCTCCGGCGCCTGGGATGCGGATCATCACCTGGTCCAGTTCGATCGTGAGATCGACGGCATTCCGGTGCAGGGTCAGATGCTGCGCTTCGTCATCAGCCACGGCAACCTGGTCATGTTCGGTGCCGACCGTTGGGGCCCGTCCCCGCGGACGCCCCGCGATCAGGTCATGTCCGACGCCGAGACCGCCCGGCAGTACCTCTTCGACTACATGGAGCTGACCGATTCCGACGAGGTGGACTACCCCGAGGAACCGAAGCTCAAGTGGATCACCATGCCCACCCAGGGTGAGACCAACCGCGCCTACGTCGGCCCCGTGGGGCAGGGCGTGCGCTGGGCTCCCGTCTGGGAGTTCTCGGTTCAGGTCAACGAGCATCACGAGACCTGGGTCGGTAAGGTCGACGCCATCACCGGCGAAATCCGGGCCTTCTACGACGGAACCCACTACGCCCAGGCCAAGGCGGGCGTCTTCCCGCGTTCCAGCGACGGCAACTGCCCCGATGGCTGCGAGCAGCCGGACTACCCGCTGCCCTGGCTGAACATCACCGTCGACGGCAACGTGCAGACCACCAGCGACATGGGTTCGTTCACCTGCTCCGCGGGGAACGCCACCACCTCCCTCGTCGGTCCGTTCGTGCGCATCGACGATGCCTGCGGCGCCGTCAGCGAGGGCGTCGCCTGCGACAACGACCTGGATCTCGGGCTCCACGCCGGCAACAACTGCAGCGTGGCCGCCGGCGCCAGCGCCGGAAACACCCAGGCTTCCCGCAGCTGCTACTACAACCTGAACCGCGTGATGGAGAAGGGTCGCTACTGGCTGCCCACCCGCACGTGGCTGGACAGCACCCTCGAGTGCAACACCAACGTCAACAGCACCTGTAACGCCACCTACGGCGGCAGCAACCTGAACATGTACCGGGCCGGCGGCGGTTGCGGCAACACCGGCACCATCGGTGGCGTCGTGCACCACGAGTACGGTCACGGCCTCGACCAGAACGACGGTGGCGGATCGGACAACACCTCCGAGGCCTACGCCGACGTGGTCGCGATCTTCCAGGAGCGCATCTCCTGCGTCGGCCGCGGCTTCTACGACAACGGTACCTGCGGCGGCTATGGCGACACCTGCCTGAGCTGCTCCGGTATCCGCGATCACGACTGGGCCGACCGTACGGCCAACACGCCGGCCACGCCGAGCAACTTCACCCAGCCTCGTTGTTCCAGCGGCGGCGGCCCCTGCGGCCGTTCGGTGCACTGCGAGTCCTACGTGATCTCCGAGTCGATCTTCGACCTGGCGACCCGCGACCTGCCCGCCATGGGCATCGACGCGGACAGCTCTTGGCAGTTGGCCGAGCGCCTCTGGTACGTCTCGCGTCTCGGTTCCGGCGGCGCGATCTACAACTGCAACCTGCCCAACTCCGACGGCTGCGGCGCCGGCAACTGGTTCATGGAGATGATGGCGGCGGACGATGATGACGGGAACATGGCCAACGGCACCCCCCACGGTGCGGCCATCTTCGCCGCCTTCGATCGTCACGACATCGCCTGCGGGCTGCCGACCGATCCGTCGAACCAGAACAACAGCTCCTGCCCGACCATCGACGCCCCGGCGCTGACGGTCGACGCCAGCAGCGGCGCGGTCAGCCTCGACTGGAACGAAGTGCCCGGCGCCTCGTTCTACCGGGTGCTGCGCACCGAGAACGAGTGCGACTACAGTCAGAACGTCATCGCCGAAGTGGCGGCTCCGGCCTCCGAGTACTTCGACGACGATCTGGCCAACGGCTTCACCTACTCCTACCGGGTGCAGGCCGTGGGCAGCAACTCCGCCTGTGAGAGCCCGGTTTCCACCTGCGTGCAGGCGGCTCCCCAGGCCTTCGACGGTTCGATCAAGTTCGGGGCTCCCCAGTACGCCTGCACGGGGCCGGTGGAGATTCGCGTGACCGACGCCAACGTCGGTTCCTCGACCCTCGACGTGACCGTCTTCTCCGACAGCGAGACCGCTCCGGAAATCGTGACCCTGACCGAGACCCCCGCGGGTTCCTCGGAGTTCACCGGCACGATCCAGGGCACCACCGCTCCGTCGGCCAACGGCGACGGGCTGCTGCAGATCCGTCACTTCGACGGCCTGACCGCCGAGTACATCGACAGCGACGATGGCGAGGGTGGTTCCGGCATCTCGAAGATCGCCCTGGCCACCACCGATTGCGTCGATCTGGTCCGCACCTCGCTGACCCTGGACGACACCGTCGGCGGCAACGGCGACGGCATCCTCGACCCCGGTGAGTGGGTCGACCTGCCGCTCGAGCTGCAGAACACCGGCGACGACATCGCCCAGAACGTGAGCGTTCAGGTCGAAGTCACCTCGGGCAACGCCGAGGTCCGGGTCGCCAACTCCGCCCTGCCGGATATGCCCGGCAGTTCCTCGGCCAGCACCTCGGCTGGCTCGCACATGCAGATCCGCATCCGTCCGGGACAGCTTTGCACCGACCCGATCGGTCTGCGCTTCAGCTACCTGGCGGACAACGAGTCGGTGGTTCAGGACGACACCATCGACACCGGCACCGAGACCACCCTCGATCTCGACAACTTCGAGGCCAGCACCAGCTGGGCTCACGTGGCTGCGGAGTCCACCGCCAGCACCGGCGACTGGGTCGTCGGCGATCCGGACGGCACCGCCTCGCAGCCCGAGGACGACGTCACCGAGGATCCCGGTGCGCTCTGCCTGTTCACCCAGCCCAACCCCGGTGGCCTGGGCACCGACGACGTCGACAACGGCACCGTCGTGGCCCGTTCGGGCGAGTTCGACCTGAGCGCCTTCCCGGATGCCCGGGTTTCGCTCTACCGCTGGTTCTCGAACCGCGACACCGGTGAGGATGTCGAAGACTTCTACCGCCTCGAAGTGCGGGAGAGCTCGACGTCGCCGGATGTGCTGCTCGAGGAGTTGGACTTCAACCAGTCGGCGGCGGCCTGGACGGAAGTGACCTTCCGCCTCGGCGACTTCGTCACCGACCTGAGCTCGGTCTCGCTGAAGGTCTCGGCCGCGGACGGACCCGCGACCGGTAACCTGATCGAGGCGGCGATCGACGAAGTCCGCTTCTGGGATCCGACCTGCACCACCTACGATCCGGTGCCCAACAGCGTGATCACGCTGCGGGTCAACCGGGTCGGCAGCGATCTCGACGTCAACTGGACCCGCCCCGTGCTGGATCCGGATCACGGCGAGTCGGCCCGCTACCGGGTCTACCGCTCGCAGTCGGTGCAGAACGGCTTCAGCGAGATCCAGGTGATCAACGACAACACCAGTGAGAACCTGAGCTTCCTGGACGCCGGCGCCGGTGATCCGGCACCCGGGTTCTACGCCTACCTGGTGATTTCCGAGAACGATTCGGGCGCGTCGGAGCCGGCACCGGCTCCGTAGAGACAAGTCACCGAATACGTCCCCATTGCCGCGCCCGGGAAACCGGGCGCGGCTTTTTTTTGTTTGTACGGGGGCGCGGCGTTCGGAAGGGGAAGGGCGGGAACCGGGAAATGTCGCCTACTCAGGAGCGGCGAAGATCCGGCCCCAGCTGAGGTGGTAACCGACGTCGACGGTGCTGTCCATGTTGAACAGGTTCTCGGTCAGCGCGAAGCCCCAGACGCCGATATCGGTGTGGTACTTCATCCCGGCGGTGATCTGAATCGCGAGCTCGGTCAATTCCGACGCGCCGAGCTCGGAGAAGACGTTTTCGCCGGTCTCGAGCTGCAGCAGCAGGGTGGTCTTGCGGCGGTGCCCCACCGACTTGAGCAACACCAGATCGAACGAGGGCAGGATCCGCGGCGGGTCGAAGTCGCGGCGCTGGTCGAAGTCGCCGACGCCGATGGCGTTGGCCTGCAGGATCAGGCCCCAGCGGTTCCAGCGGCGATCCGCCGAGAAGGTCATGCCTACGTCGATGCTTCCGGTGGAGAGGAAGTCCCGCTCCGAGGCGATGGGGAACTTGAGGCCGCCGCCGACATTGAACCGCCAGCCGGCCAGGCTGTGGGGAATCGCGTAGTTCAGCCGGAAGATCGGGTCGCCGATTCCGCCGGCCGAGGGGCGTTGCAGCAGCGCCCCGTTGCTGCCCCCGATGATCACCTGGAAGTTGTCCTTGGGCACGAAGTCGCGCCCCTGCTGGCTGAAGCCGAACTCGTTGTGGAAGCTCTCGATCCCGCTGTCCAGATCGCCGCCCGAGTAGTTCAGGTAGTTGAGCTCGACGGAGAAATCGAGGCGGTCGGTGATCCCGTAGTTGATCACCGTGTTGAGCAGACCGAACTCGCCGTCGACGTAGAAGGCGTCTTCGGTGGGTAGGGTGTCGATAAATGCAAGGTCGGTGGCGTCGAGAGGCCGGCGGACGCCGTCGGCGCGGCTTTCTTCCAGGTAGCGTTCGATGGCGTCGCTGACCTGGAAGTCGTTGACCACCGAGTAGTGCACCTCGGCGGCCCAGCCGCCACGCCCCAGGGAGGCCGCCGGGCGCGGCATGAACCCGAGCAACAGGAAGTTGGGGAAGGTCAGATCCCGCACCCGGAACGGAGCTCCGGTGGGGTGATCCCCGATACGTTCCTCGGCGTGGGTCGCCGGCACGAGGGCCGTGACGGCAACCCATAGGGTCAGCATGAAGACGACGGCGGTTCGGCCTGCGCGGTAAGCATCCATCGCTGGGGGCTCCTCTTCTGTTCGGGGCGGCCCGATTATAGGAGGGCGGGCATGCCTCGACGCAAGGGCGCAGGGCGCCAACCCCCTCGATCAGCCTTCGCCTGTCAATTACGGAAAGTTACGCGGCAAGCGGAAAACGAACCGAGAAGGTCGTGCCGCCGCCGGGCGCGTCGGCGTAGTCCAGCATCGCCCCATGCCCGCGGGCGAGAGACGCCACCAGCATCAAACCGAGCCCCAGGCCGGGCACCCGGTCGTCGGCGCCGCGATGGAAGGCCTTGAACAGGTCCTTGCGCAGTTCCCGGGGGATGCCCGGTCCATGATCCCGCACCTCGAGAGTCAGGCCGTCGTCCCGCTGGTCGACACTGACCCGGATGCGCCGCTGCTCGCAGTCCCGGGTGTGTTTCTCGGCGTTGTCCACCAGGTTCTGCACGATCTGGAACACCGCGTCGGTATCGATTCGCGCCGCCGGCAGGCTGCCGGGAAGATCGGTCTCCAGCACCACGCCGCTGGATTCCAGGGTGGGGCGCAACGGCTCCAGGGCCGAGGCCACTGCCTCGACCAGGTCGCCCGGCTCCAGGTGCAGTTTGACCGGGGAACGCTCCAACCGGCTGTAGCTCATCACGTTGTTGACCACTCGCCCCAGCCGGGCCGCCTCGCGGCTGATGCGCTGGGCGTAGTCTCGTTGTTTTTCCGGGGCGCCCCGGCCGCTGGCCAGCAGTTCGCCGTAGAGCCGCATTCCGGCGAGGGGCGTGCGCAGTTCGTGGGCCGCTGCCGCGGCGAAGCGCGCCCGCTGGCGCGAGAGCCGGTCGTTCTGCCAGACCAGGCCCAGCAGCAGTGCCCCGCAGGCGGCGATGGCCAGCACGCCGGCAAGGAAGGTGTTGCGGAACCGGCGTTGGACGGCATCCGCCTCTTCCCGGGCCAGCGCCAGCGCCCGGGAGGGATCGGTTGCCACGAACCAGCGCGCGCCCTCGATCGGAATCTGGGCGACGGTGGTGCTCTCGCCGGTGTCCGGCAGGATCGTTGCCGGAAAGGCGGCCCCCAGCAGGTCGGTGGAGGCAGCCTCCAGCGAGACGAGGAAGCCCTGAACCAGCACCGCCTCGGCGGTCCAGACCTCGCGCAAGGCCACGAGGCCCGGCGCGTTGTCCAACTCCACCGTCCGCCAGCGGAAGGGGCCGACGAGCATCACCCGGTCAGCCAGCGGTTCTTCGCCGAGCCGGGAGGAGGCCGCCGTACGGTCGGCGTTGTTCGCTTCCTGAACCAGGGAGTCGCTGACCGCGCACTCCAGCGCCTCGCGGACGGTGAAGCGATCGGCCTCCTCGTCATGGGTCGGGATCCGGTCGCGGTCGGGGACCCGCACCCGGCCCAGGTCGTCGATCTCGAAGTGGGCCTGGACCAGGGGGTGTTCCGGGGCTTTCTGGTCGTCGCTGGGCTCGGCGCAGCCGCAGTCTCCCGCCGACGCCTGGGAGTAGTGCTCCAGGGGGCGCCGGGTCTCGTCCAGCCGCAGCTCCTCCAGGCGGTTGGCCACCCGTAGGGCAAGCTGGGTTGCGGTCTCTCGGGCCTCGACCCGCGGCGCCTCCAGCAGGCGCCGGGCGTCTTCCCGGGCGCTGTGGCTGCCGCTCAGATACCAGGCCACGCAGGGGGCGGTCAGCGCCACGCCCAGTAGCGCCGCAACCACGCCGGTTCTGCGCAGCGGATGCCTCACCGGTTACCCCAGGCGTATCCGATGCCCTTGACGGTGACGACCACCGCCGGCTCCTTGGGATTACGCTCGATCTTCTGCCGCAGGTTGGCGATGGTCATGTCCACGGTGCGGGTCTGCATGTCGCCGCTCGAACCCCAGACATGTTCCAGCAGTTCGGCACGGCTGACCGCCCGCTCCCGGTGCAGGTAGAGCCAGCGGAGGATCGACACCTCCCGGGCGGTCAGCGGGATGGCGGCCTCGTCCCGCTGGGCCACGCTGCGCCCGAAGTCGAAGCTGCACGCGTCGATCAGGACCGGCTCCAGGTCGTCGTTCGGCGGCATGGAGCGCCGCGCCAGGCTCTCGACCCGGGCCAGCAGCTCGTCGATGCCGAAGGGCTTGGTCACATAGTCGTCGGCGCCGCTGCGCAGGCCCCGGACCTTGTCCTCCTGGGCTCCCCGGGCGGTCAGCATCAGGATCGGCACCCGCGGACGCACCTGCCGAATTCGCCGGCACACCTCGATGCCGTCCAGGTCGGGGAGCATCAGATCCAGCACGATCAGGTCGACCGCCTCGTCCACGCCCCGGCGGACTCCGGAGAGGCCGTCGGCAACGGTCTCGATCCGGTATCCGGCGCTTCCGAACAGGTCTTCGAGGCCCTCGCGCAGGCTCGGCTCGTCTTCGATGACCAGGATTCTCACCTTCGCTCCGAAAGATATCGGCCCTCCGGACCAGGATCCGTCAAAGGGCCGTAAAAGCTGTCGGTTTAAGAAAGTTAACTATTTCGAAGGGGCCCGATATCCACTGTGCCACATAGGCACCCTTACGAACATCACTATGGAGTGCCCTAGGGGTGCGACCGTAATGTTGCTTAGCTGGACATGGGTCCAGAGCCAAACGGCTGTTCTCCAGAGGGAAATGGTGATGACCCGAACCGTTCTTCGACGAGCTCTTGCCACCACCGCGGTCCTCGCGATGGTAACCGTCTCGCTGCTGCTGCCCCAAACCGGCACGGCAGGGTCCGGC
>CAZBZH010000056.1:0-13504 GCA_964496265.1 uncultured Acidobacteriota bacterium
CGGTCCCCGCTCCGGGTCGGCCAGCTCCAGCAGCGCACCTTCAGCCCGCGCGTTGCCGAGCCGGGCGGCGTTGCCCAGCGCCCAGGGGGCCAGGATCATCGCCCGCTCTTCCTCGGGCACACTCCAGGGCCCCCGAGGCTCGGCCAGCAGCGCCAACATGTCCTCGGTGATGTCGATCGCCGGCTGGTAGGCCAGGAAGGCCACGATCTGGTCCCGGTGGGGAAACTCAGGGTCGTGGAGCAACTCGCGGAGCACCGGCGCCATCCGCGGTCCCAGCTTCTCGCGCATGCGGGCGGCGAAGCCGTCGTCGACCCCGTGGATGTAGATCGTGCTCATGGCGGCGACGATCTCCGCCCGGGCCTCGTCGGCGCTCATTCCCGGATCGACCTGATGCAGGATCGGGACGCTGTCGCGCAGGTTGCCGTCGAAGGAATCGGCGGCGGCGCAGAGCGGCAGGAAGATGGCGACGAGACAAAAGATCAGGCGGAAATGGCGCACGGATAGCCCCCCGAGAGCGCGGAACGAGCGAAAATTTAGCGAGGCTCGAAGCTCGCCAGCCGGCGGGCGGTTTATACGTCGTTAATACGAAGGCGACAACCAAGGCGATAGTCAGGCGAAGACAGACCTAGTCTTCGTCCGGGCCGATCGCCTCGTCAATTCCCTGGCGTACATCCTCGAAGGTCCGGCGAATCCCGCCGGCACCCCCCAATGCCCAGGCCGAACGCAACATGTAGAGGAAGGTCTCCATCTCGTCCTTGCTGAACGGTTCCCCGGTCATTCAAACGCTCGAGCTTGATCGAAAGGTCGAGCAGCTCGGATCGAAGTTCCGCCAGATCCCCGACCAACGGTTTGGGGTAGTTCCCGGCGCCCAGTGAGCGCTCGAGCTGGGCCTCGATGTGGTCGAGCGTCGGCCATCCCGAGCCTGTGCGGTTGATGGCTGCCTTGATCTGGCGCAGCGCCTCGAGTTGATCTTCGACGGGTTCATCCATGGGGCGAGCCTCCCGGGATCATGCCGGGACTCTACCAGCACCTCGAAGCTCCCGTAATCCAGGGCCCGAACCTAGTTAGACAGCCTCGGGCATCGCGGCCGCCACGGCTTCCTGCGGGCGCGGGGTCAGTTCGTAGAACACCTGGGAGTTGAACTGGGCCCCGGCGCCGGGAAACGGCGAGAAGCTCCGATTCACGATCTCGAAGCGCGGGGACAGCAGCAGCTCCAGGTCGTCGAAGTAGAAACCCATGTGGGATAGATAGTCGCTTCCGCCGCGATACGCGGGCAGCGGGCGGCCAAGCAGCGACGCGGCGATATTGCGGAGGGCGTAGGCCGGATGCTGCGGATACTTACGCTTGCGCACCAGGTTCTTGACCACCGAGGGCAGGCCTCGTTCGATGGGCACCGAGATCACCAGGCGGCCCTCGGGGCGCAGGACCTCGAGGAAACGGTCCAGGGCAACCTCCTGTCCCTCGGCCGGGAAGTGCTCCAGCACCTCGAAGCAAGTGACGCAGTCGTAAGGCGCGGCGCGCAGGACCCGGTCCCATGAGCTGGTGGTCTCGATCTCACAGCCCTCTCGGGCCTCCATGTAGGGCTCGTAAGCCAGGAGCTCCAGCCCGGGCACCCGCTCGTTCAGCTGGTCCAGAAAAAACCCGTCGCCGCTGCCGAAATCGAGGATCTTGTCCCCGGGCGAGGCGTCGACCGATCGCAGGCTGCGGCCGAAGCGGTTGCGGTGAGCGAAGCGGACCAGGGGATTCCTAGAGTTGTAGGTGTTGTTGCCGTAGCCCATAGGGGCACCTCCCTGGGATGGGCGAGGTACCAGGGGCCGGCTTTTCGGGGACGCCGGTGGCCTCCCGCCCAGGTATGCCCTGAGGCTACGGCGGACCCGCGAACGGAACACGTCGCCGACGCGACAGTTTGCTTTTGGAACCCTGGAGGGCCGATATCCGTATCGACCAGGGACGGACCAACCGCCGCGAAGCTACGCGCGATGCGTCAGGCCCGTTCCCCGCGCGATAGCGACTGGTTTCGAAAGGAAAGGGACCCAGCACAACAGGCCGACGATGCATCCGGCGGGATCGCGAGAGAATCGTCGCTCGCGATCCCGCGCTCGGAGTAGGCGCTACTGGTAGTACGCCGCACCAAACTGGGATTCGAAGCTGTTGGGTGGCGTTTGCTGCGGATCAAAAGGGCGAACCAAGCTGAGCTGCCCCGAGGTAGTCTCGGTAGCGGGCAACGTTCCCGTAACCTGCGTCACTACGGTTGCCGTGAGAGGGAAAGCGACATCCCAAAGTTCTAGCGAATACACGGTACCGATTTCGGCCAGCCTCACCAGGGTTTGTCTACACGCCGGGGTGAGACTTTGATAAAGCAAGACGGCCTCTTGCAGCTTTGCCGCGGATAGCCCCTCCCCCGACGGTGCCAGCTCGCTGCTTGAGATGACCATCGAACTGTTCCCGAACCCGAAGGTAATCGTGTCCGCAACAGCATCCGTGTGGTAAGAAACCACTTCGCTCGTTGCTAGGCACTCCACCGAGACGGCCCTCGAGCCATCTCCCGGATGGTCCTTTCGGATGACCAGCAAGCGAGCGCTATCGTCCTTGTACAGAACTCGGGAAGTAAATGGATCCGTCGGGGCACTTAGCGCAGTCTGTATCGTGGTGAATTCGGCAACGATCGTATTTCCTTGCGCCGCATCAACGACCGTCATATGGAATTTCTCGTCTTCGACCTGAGCACTCGCAATCGGGACGAGGAAGAGAACGAATAGGAGCACACAGCGATAGCGGTTCATCTTGCCCCTCCTAGACCCAAAGCTGCCGATCGCAAGTATTCGTGCGACAGGAATTGTAGGAAGTCATCGCCTGCTCGTTGCCGGAACCGGTGAACTTCTGCCACCAGGATAGCTGACCCAGCGTGTTGTTGTACTGACGCCAACAGCACTGCTTGCATGGACTCGCGTGAGTCCCGCTAGAAGCATTGGAACAATGCCGAGCGCAGATACAACCGCCTTGTGCCTCCTTGCCACATTGGTGGCAACTGGTTGCGAACACTTGGCTAGGGATGCTCGACAGCAAAAGAAAAACCGTCACAACGCAGAGTAGTCTTCGGACTTGAGCCATTGGCTCCCTCCATTCAAACTGGGCTCCTGGGCCGTCTAGAGAAAGACTAACCCCCCCCCGAGCCCCCAAAGCAACACTTTTCAAGTCCGAATAGCAACGCGCCAGGGCGCAGGCATTGGAGTCAACAGGCAGGCAACCGGCGATTGGCCAATCGACTGGCCTGTTCCACCGAGAACCTGAACAGCCCCTCAGCCGTATCGACCAGGGACGGACCAACCGCCGCGAAGCTACGCGAGCGAGATGCGTCAGGCCCGTTCCCCGCGCGATGCCGCAACTCCGCGCAGAGGGACGGTAACCGGCAGGCCACCTGGCCTGCCGGGCTCGCGACGGTTGATCCGTCCCTGATCGATAGGGAGCCGGAGGACCTTCCTCCGGCAAGACGCCGGGCTAGCCGGCGGCAGGCTCTCCACCCTCGACGGGCAACACCGGGTCGGCCAGATCCTCGTCGGACTCGACCGGAGGCTCGTAGCGGGTCATACCCCGCTCGAGCGCCGCGCTCATCGCCTCCCGGGCGTCGTCGAAGAAGGCGTAGAACACCGGAACCACCAGGAGCGTCAGCAGGGTCGCCGTCAGCATGCCGCCGATCAGGGTCAGCGAGAAGCTGGTGTAGCTGATGCCGATGCTGTTGGCGCCGGCCAGCGCCAGGGGCACCAGGCCGCCGATGGTGGTGATCGCGGTCATCATGATCGGGCGGAAGCGCAGGCTCGCCGCCCGCAGCAGCGCGTCGTTACGGTCCACGCCCTCTTCGCGCAAGCGGTTGACGTAGTCGATCAGCACGATGCCGTTGTTGACCACGACCCCGACCAGCAGGATCACGCCGACCGCCCCCAGGAAGTCGATGTCCTTCTGGGCGATGAGGTGGCCCCAGGCCACGCCGATAAACGACAGCGGGATGGTCAGGATGATCGAGAGCGGCAAGACGAAGCTCTCGAACAGGAAGCCCATCAACAGGTAGATGAAGATGATCGAGAGCAGGAAGGCGAACTGCAGCGTCGCCAGGTCTTCGTCCTGGGCCTGCGCCTTGCGGTCGGCGCCGAAGTCCATGCCCTCGGGCAGGTCCATGCCGGCCTGCAGCGCGATCAGCGCCTCGCGGGTCTCTTTCTCGCGGCCGTCCTCCAGCTCGACGGTTACCGTGCGGCCGATCATCTTGTCCCGGCGCACGATCACCTGGGAGGAATCGAGCCGCTTGGTCGTGGTCAGCGCCGACACCGGCAGGAAGTCGTCCCCCTCGGTGGGCACGTAGAAGCTCTGGAGCTCGGCCAGGCTCTCCCGGTCCTCCTCCTCGAAGCGGACCCGCACCGGAATCTCGCGGCCCTCGGCCTGATACTTGGGCAGCTCCTGTCCACGCAGGGCATAGCCGACGACGCCGGCGATCACCTGGGGATTGACGTTGAAGTGCTGGGCCTTCTCCCGATCGACCACCAGCCCCAACTCCGGCGGTTGGGAGGAGCCGGACTTGCGCAGACCGACGACCCCGTCGACCTGCAGGAACAGCTGCTCGAGATCCTCGGCCACGTCGTCCAGGGCGTCGGGGTCTTCGCCGCGCACGAAGGCGGTGTAAACCTCCAGGCCTTCCTCGTCGGCTTCCCGGTCGTTGCCGGTAAACAGCTCCATCCCCGGCTTGACCGGAATCTCCTTGGTCAGCACCTCGAGCGCCTGTTTGACGGTGATCGTGGCTTCCCGGTCGGGGTCGAACCAGCCCTGGATCTGGGCGCTGGTCTTGTCATGGAAGGTGAAGTAGCCGTCCATACCCCATTCATCGACGTACTGGGCGACCACTCCTTCGGCCTCATCGACCCAGGCGACCGCCTCCTCGAAGGTGGTGCTCTCGGGCATGTCCACCTCGATGTTGAAGACCGATTGCTCTTCCTCCTGCTGGCCGACGAACTTCACGTTCTGGCCGAAGAGGTTCATGGTCACGCCGAACAGGATCAGCATCACCACGACCAGGTCGAAGCGGCGCTGCAGGAAGAAGGCCAGGACCTGGTTGTAACCCCGGTTGAGCGGCGCGAAGGTCCAGTCGTAGGCGATGCGCAGGATGTTGCGCAGCCGGTTCTGGTTGCGCTGCACCAGGGTCTCGGTCTCGGTTTCCGGCTTGGTCGGCAGGGTCAGGTAGACGCAGAGCGGAATGAAGATCAGCGCCACGAACAGCGAGGCCGCCACCGACACGGCGATCGGAATCGCCAGCCGCAGCAGGAAGAACTGGGCGGGCCCGTCGACCAACGCCGAAGGGGCGAAGACCACGATGGTGGTCAGGGTCGACATCACGATGGCCAGCGCCACCTCACCGGCGCCCTTGACGCAGGAGTCCCGGCGGGAGTGACCTTCCCGGTGCCAGCGATGAATATTCTCGGCGACCACGACCGAGTTATCGACAAGTAACCCGACGCAGACCATCAGCCCCACCAGGGTGAAGACGTTGAGGGTCTCGCCGGCGAAGAACATCACCGAGATGCCGATGACCAGGCTGAACGGGATCGCCAGGGCGACGATCAGGGTCAGCCGCAACCGGCGCATGAAGAACAGCAGCACGCAGGCGGCGATCACGCCACCGATCAGGCCACTGTCCCGCATGGTGAACAGGGATTCGTCGATCACGTCCCCCTGGTCGAAGAAGTTGGCCATCTCCAGCCCGGCCAACCGCGGGTTGGCCTCGAGGCTCTTGAAGGCTTCATCGAGGTTACGGGTCACCTCGCGGGTGTTGGCGTCCCCTTCTTTCAGGATCTGAAGCGCCACCGCGGGCTTGGAGCTCACCCGGGCCCGGTAAAACTGGTCCGGTTCGGCGTAGCGCACCGTGGCGATATCCCGCAGGCGGATCGAGTCACGGATGACCCGGTTGCGCAGCGCCTCGACATCGGCGTATTCGGCCACCGAGCGCAGCAGCAGCTTGCGCGATCCGCTGTAGACGGTGCCGCTGGCCAGGGTGAAGTTGTCGTCGCTCAGCTCCTGGGCCAGCTCGTAGATGTTGAGCCCGGCGGCGTCGGTCCGTTCCCGGTCGACGTCGATCAGGATCTCTTTCTCTTCGAGGCCGAAGGCGTTGATCTTGGCTACACCTTCGACCCGCTCGAGCTGCACCATGACCTGGTTCTTGATCAGGTCGTAGGCGTTCTGCAGGTCGGGATCGATGGCGACCCCCAACATGTAGACCGGGATCTCGGAGAGGTCCTGCTTGTTGAGATAGACCCGGTCGACGTCGCTGGGGAACAGGGTGCGGGCCCGCTCGACCCGGTCACGGACCTCGCGGTAGGCCACGTCCATGTCCGCCGAGGTCTTGAAGCTGATGAACACCCGGGACATGCCGGTCATCGAGACACTGGTGACCCGTTTGACCCCCTTGATCGTGCCGAACTCCTCCTCGAGAGGAATCGTGATCTTGTCCAGCACCTCCCGGGCCGGCGCGTCCTGCCACGGCGTGGAGACGAACATCGACGGCGCGCTGAAGCCCGAGGGGAACAGCTCCGCCGGGATGCCCGAGGTCGCGACCAGGCCGACCACGCTCAGGGTCATGAACAGCACCAGTACCGTGATTCGCCGGTTGAGCGAGAACGACGGCAGCCGGCCTTCTTTCACCTCGCGAGGGCTCACGGCGTCACTCCTTCGGAACCGCTGCCCTGGAGCGTGTCCAGGGCACCGGGGGTTCCGACCTTGACCCGGCTAGGACGCAGGGCGTTGACCGCCGAATCCATCAGGGCGTAGAAGGACGGGATCACGATCAAGGTCAGCAGCGTCGAGGTGATCAGTCCGCTGATCACGGCGATCGCCATCGGGGCGCGGATCTCGGCGGCGTCGCCGAGGCCCAGGGCCAGCGGCAGCAGGCCGAGCACCGTGGTGGCGGTGGTCATCAGGATCGGGCGCAGGCGCACCGAGCCGGCCTGCACGATCGCCTCATCCCGGGGCATGTCCCGCTTGCGCAGCGTGTTGATGTAGTCGACCAGCACGATGGCGTTGTTCACCACGATGCCGGCCAGCATGATCATGCCGAGGAAGACCACGATCGAGAGATTCAGACCCAGCAGCTTGAGCGCCAGCACCGTACCGACGAAGGCCAGCGGAATGGTCAGCATGATCACCAGCGGGTGGGTCAGCGACTCGAACTGAGCCGCCATGATCACGTAGACCAGGAACATCGAGAGGGCCAGCGCCAGATACAGGCTGCGCTCGCTGCGTTCCCACTCCTCGTTCTGTCCGCTGATCACGTAACCGACGTCGGCCGGCCACGCGACGCCCTGCTCCAGGGTGTCGCCGATAGCCAGCGCCGCCTGACTGAGCGAACCTTCGGCCAGGTTGGCGCGAATCAGCGCCACCCGGCGCCCCTCGATGCGGCGCACCTCGCTGGGGCCTTCGCCCAAGGACACGTCGGCCACCGCTGAGAGCGGAATCGGCCGCTCGCCGCCGGGGTTGACGATGGTCGCCCGCACGTCTTCCACGGTCTCGCGGTCGTCCATGGCCAGCCGCACCAGGATCGGCACCCGCCGGTCCTTGAGGTTGAAGCGGGTCGCTTCGTTGCCCTTGACCTTGTCCCGAACCAGGCGGGCCACCTGGCCGATGTTGAGGCCGTAGCGGCTCAGCCGTTCCCGGTCGTAGAGGATCTGCACCTCGGGCGCACCCGCCTGGAGGGTCGACTCGACGTCGGCCAGCTCGGGCAGCGCCGCCATCGCCTCGGCAACCTGATCGCCGAAGACCTTGACCTTGTCCAGATCCTGTCCGTAGACCTCGACCTCGATCGGCGTCTTGAAGCTGAACAGCACCGGACGCACCACGCGGGCCTCGAGATCGGGCACATCGCCGAACTTGTCGCGCAGCCGGTCGATCACCGCCTGCTCCTGCTCGGGGCCGCGGCTGTCCTCGTCGAGCAGCACCTTGAAGCGGGCGGTGTGCTCCCCTTCGTCAGAACGCTGGGTGTTCTCGGCGTCGAAGCCGACGGTCAGGGCCAGCGAACGGATGTTTTCCTTCTCGGTGAGGATCGCCTGCTCGATCGGGGCGATCACCGACTCGGTCTCCTCGATCGGCGTCCCCACCGGCAGCGACACCTCGACGGTGAACTCACCCTGGTAGACCTCGGGCAACAGCTCCGAGTCCAGGCTGGTGCCGACCTGCCAGGTCAGGCCGAGGCAGGCCACGGTCAGCAGCACCATCACGAAGGGGTGGGCCACCGCCGCGCGGACGATCCGCGGGTAGACGCTATTGATCTTGTCCAGGAACCAGCCGACGACCCGCGTGGGGAGGTAGGCCGCGATGCCGAACAGACCGGCGACCAGCGGCACGACCACCCGGCGCACCACGACGACGGCGCCGAGGAAGCCGAGCAGGATCGGCTTGCCGACCACCCACTCGCCGATGCTTCCGATGACGAAACGCAGCAACAGGTACAAGTAGGACAGCGGGATCCAGAGGATGCAGGTCGGAATCACGATCGCCTGGCGCAGGACTCGCCACAGACCGGTTGCCGAGGTACGGAAACCGTTGAGCGGTTTCGGCAAGCCTTCCTTGAAGTCCTGCAGGAACTTCCAGCGCCAGAAACCCATGGTGCGCTTGCTGTACTCGTCGACTTCCAGCCGACCGGTGGCGGCAAGCACCACGCTGACGACGAAGCCGATGACCAGCATCAGGAGCACCAGCCCGAGAACGGCCAGGAACGCCTGCGGTCCCGCCTGGCTGAGGCCGAGAGCGCTCAGCACCAGCAGCACCACGCCGAGGCCCAGCCCGGTGCGGGCCGAGACCATCGGAATGAACCACAGCGCCACCGCCGCGGCGGCCAGGAGCGAGAAGACCACCGCGAGGCCCAGATCGCCGAAGGCCTGGCCGGCCAGCCCCTCGACGAAGACCATCGGGAAGAACACCGCGATGGAGGTCAGGGTCGAGGCGAAGACCGCCGAGCGCACCTCCTGGGTGCCCCGGTTGGCGGCCTGCTCGGTGTCGTCCCCTTCTTCCCGGCAGCGATAGATCGACTCCAACACCACGATCGAGGAGTCGACCAGCATGCCGATACCCAGGGCGAGCCCGCCCAGGGACATGATGTTCAGTGACACGCCGAGCAGGTTCATCGGCGCGAAGGTGACCAGCAGCGCCATCGGGATCGAGACGGCAACGATCACCGTGCTCTTCACGTTGCGCAGGAACAGGTACAGCACGAAGATCGCCAGGATGCCGCCGAGGATGGCGCTATCGCGCACGTCGTTGATCGAACTCTCGATGAACTCGGAGCGGTCGGCGACCACCTGCAGCAGCGCGCCCTCGTCCTTGTACAGCCGTTCACTCATGCCACTCGAGGCCAGCAGCCCCTTGGGCTTGGGCGGGCCGAAGGAGATGCCTCCCTTGGCCTGGGCGTCCTCTTCCTTGGCGTCGGGGTCGAACTCCCCCATCGCCGCGACGATGCGGTCGGCCACCGCCACGATGTTGGCGTCGGCTTCCTTGAAGATGTCGATCTGAACCGACTCGCCGCCGTCGGTGCGGGTCAGGATCTCGCGCTCCTTCTGAGCCCAGGCCACCACGCCCAGGTCCTTGACCCGCACGTCGCGACCCTCGAAGCGGGTCACGATGGTGTCCTCGATCTGCTGCAGGTCCTCGTACTCGTTGAGGGTCCGCACCAAATACTCGATGCGGCCTTCCTTGAGGGTGCCGCCGGCGACGTTGATGTTTTCCTGAGAAACCCGGTTGATCACGTCCTGGATCGAGACGTTGGTGCGCCGCAGCGCCTCTTCCTCGATCAACACGTGGATCTGCTCTTCCAGTCCGCCGCGCACCCGCACGGCGGCGACGCCGGTGACCGGCTCGAGCTCACGCTTGACCTGGAGCTCGGCCAGCCGCCGCAGACGGCGCAGGCCCTGCTCTCCTTCGAAGCGCTCTCCCTGACCCGAGAGGCTCAGCTCCATGATCGGGTCCAGGGAGGGGTCGTAGTGCAGGATCAGCGGACGTTCGGCGTCGGTGGGCAGGAACACCCGGTCGAGCTTCTCGAGCACGTCCTGGGCCGCGTCGTGCATGTCGGTGCCCCAGACGAACTCCAGGACCACGTCGCTGATGCCGGCACGGTTGACACTGCTGATCTTGTTCAGGCCACCGACGACGCCCAGGGCCTCCTCGATCGGCCGGCCGATGTCGTTCTCGACCTCTTCCGGCGCGGCGCCGGGGTACTCGGTGCGCACGGTGATGGTCGGGTAGGTCAGCTCCGGCATCAGCTGCACCGGCAGCCGGCCCAGCGACAGGTAGCCGAAGACCAGCGCCGCCAGGAAGACCATCAGCACCCCGACCGGGCGCGAGGTCACGAAGCTCTTGATCGGGGAACTCACAGGCTGGCCCGCTCGACGATGGCGTCCTCGTCGTTCTCGGCCTTGTCCTCGTCACCGGGCAGCTTGACCAGGGCGCCGTCCTTGAGACCGGCCTGGCCGGCCACGACGATCTGGTCGCCGGCGGCGACGCCGTCGATCGGCTCGATGAAGTTCTTGTCGGTGACCTTGGCCTCGACGAAGACCCGCTCGACCCGGCGCTCTTCGCCCAGGCGGAAGACGTACATCTGGTCGTTGTCGTAGATCAGCGCGCGCTTGGGAATCAGCACCGCGTCCTGGCGCTCGGCGGTGACCAGGTCGACGTCGACGTACATGCCGGGCAGCAGCCCCGGCTGGCCGCCGACCTCGATGGTGACCTTGACCGTGCCGGTGCGAGCGTCGACGATCGGCGCGATCCGCTCGATCTTGCCCTTGTAGTCCCGACCGCCGGTGGCGCGGGCCGAAAGCCGGGCCTGCAGGCCGCGGCTGAGCTGGGGCAGGTTCTTCTCGGGCACGTAGACCCGGGCGACCAGCGAGTTGAAGTCGATGATGTCGAACAGGTGCTGGCCGACGGTGATCTGGTCGCCCAGCTTGACCAGGCGCTGGGTGATCGTGCCGGAGATCGGCGCCCGCACCTCGGTGTAGGAGAGCTGGCGCAGGGAATCTTCCCGGCTGATCCGCAGCTGGTCCAACTCGTAGGTGGCGTTGTTGAACACCTCTTCGGAGATCAGGTTCTCCGAGTAGAGCCGCTCCTGGCGCTTGTATTCCCGCTCCGCCTTGGCCAGTTCGTTCTCCACCTTGGTCAGGGCGTTGCGCTGCTCCTCGTCCTGCAGGCGAATCAGCACCTGGCCCTTGCGCACCCGGTGGCCCTCTTCGACCTTGAGCTCGCGGACGAGCCGAGCCGCCTCGGCGAAGACCTTGACCTCGCGCTCGGCCTCGAGGGTCGAGGAGTACTTGAGCACCGACTCGATGGCGCCGGAGGCGAGGGTCGCGACCTCGACGGGCACGGCCTGCTCTTCCTTCTTCTTGTCCTCGCCGTCCTTGTCCTCTTTGTCCTTGCCCTTCTTGTCGGACTTCTCGGAGTCCGAGGCCAGAGCCGCGCCGTCCTTCGTGTCGTCAGACGCGCCGTCGGCCGTACTGCAGGCGACGGAAAAGGTCAGCAACGCGACGAGAATCAACAGGGTCCAGAGCTTGGTGCGCGTGTTCACGAGTGCCTCCAGGGGCGGAATTTCAATGCCTTGATTTCTTCGGGCGGGGTGCTCCCGCCGCTTGCCTCTTATCGGTACGGACGAGGGTTCCGGGAAGTTCCGTAGGCGCCCATCGGGGTGCCCGCTGCCGCGTCCTCGTTCCGTGCTCCCCGATACATACGGGCCGACCCGCCCCGTGCTTACAGCTACATGTTGCCAGCCGGGCAACTTGCCGTCCCGTCGGAGAAAAAGACGCAAATTCCGGAGGAAATCGGGGCGTTTCCCCGGCCCACCCGGCGGGCCCCGGCTCGTGTAAAATCCCCGGCGACCGGGTCCCGCAACACACCGAAACAATCCAGGAGAGAGTCCGATGAAGCTCATCGAGTGCGTGCCGAACTTCAGCGAGGGCAGGGACCGCGGCGTGATCGACGCGATCACCGCCGAGATCGAGGCGGTCGAGGGGGCGATGCTCCTGGACGTCGACCCCGGCGCGGCGACCAACCGCACGGTGGTCACCTTCATCGGCCCGCCCGAAGCGGTCGAGGAGGCCGCCTTCCGGGCCATCTCCAAGGCAGCCCAGCTGATCGACATGTCCAAGCACTCCGGGGCCCACGCCCGGATGGGCGCCACCGACGTCTGTCCGCTGGTCCCGGTCCAGGGCGCCACCATGGAGGACTGCGTCGAGGTGGCCAAACGGCTGGGCGAGCGGGTCGGCGAAGAGCTGGACATCCCGGTCTATCTCTACGAGCACGCCGCCTCCAAGCCCGAGCGGCGCTCCCTGGCCGAGATCCGCAAGGGGGAGTACGAGGCGCTGCCCCAGAAGCTGCAGGATCCCGACTTCGCCCCGGACTTCGGCCCGGCCGCCTTCAAGCCCCGCCATGGGGCCACGGTCATCGGCGCCCGGGAGTTCCTGATCGCCTACAACATCAACATCAACTCCCGGGACAAGAAGATCGCCAAGAAGATCGCCATGGAGCTGCGCGAGATGGGCAAGCTCAAGCGGGGCGCCGACGGCAAGCCGGTGCGGGACGAGAAGGGCAAGCTGGTCTGGGTGCCCGGGCGCTTCACGGAGCTGCGGGGCATCGGCTGGTACATCGAGGAGTTCGGCCGGGCCCAACTCTCCTTCAACTTCACCAACTACAAGGTGACCTCGGTCCACGACGTGTTCGACGCCGCCTGCGAGGTGGCGCCCCAGTTCGGCGCCCGGGTCACCGGAAGTGAATTGGTGGGGCTGATCCCGATGGACGCCATGCTGGCCGCCGGGGATCACTACCTGACCAAGCAGGGGCAGACCACCGGCGTCCCTGTCGACGAGAAGCTCCACGCCGCCAACCTCTCCCTGGGCCTGTCGGAGCTCTACCCCTTCGAGGCCGGCGAGAAGATCATCGAACTCAAGTACAAGGGGGCGCCCGAAGGCCTCAAGGCCATGACCCTGCACGGCTTCGCCGACGAACTCTCGTCGGATTCACCGGCGCCGGGCGGCGGCAGCGTGGCCGCGCTCTGCGGCGCGCTTTCGGCGGCGCTCTCGGCGATGGTCGCCTCGCTGACCTGGTCGAAGAAGGGCATGCAGGACGCCCGGCCCCAGATGAAGGAGATCGGCGACACCGCCCAGGAGCTCAAGGCCTGGTTCGTCGACGCCATCGACCGGGATACCGACGCCTTCAACGACGTGCTGGCCGCCATGCGGCTGCCGAAGAAGAGCGACGAGGAGATCGCGGCCCGGGAGGCGGCGATGGAAGCGGCCAACCAGCACGCCGCCGAGGTGCCCCTTCAGGTGCTGCGCAACGCCGTGGCCTGCATGGAACCGGCGCGCATCGCCGCGGCTCACGGCAACCCGGCCTCGGTGACCGACGCGGGGGTGGCCGGTGCCTGTGCGTTGGCCGCGGCGGAAGGGGCGGCGCTCTGACGCGACTCAGGCGGCGTAGCCGTCGTCGCCGATCGCCT
>CAZBZH010000057.1:0-13426 GCA_964496265.1 uncultured Acidobacteriota bacterium
ACTGATGTGCCGGGACGCCCTGGACCGGGACGAGTCCTGTGGCGGCCACTTCCGCGAAGAGCACCAGACCGGCGAAGGCGAGGCCGCCCGCGACGACGAGAAGTTCTCCCACGCCTCGGTCTGGGAGTGGACCGGTGAGAACCAGGCCCAGCGCAAGAACGTCGAGGAGCTGACCTTCGAGTACGTCCAGCCTTCCCAGCGGAGCTACAAGTAATGAACCTCACCCTACACGTATGGCGGCAGGCCGGTCCCGACGACAAGGGACGCTTCGAGAAGTACGAAGCCCGGGACATCAGCGAACACGCCTCGTTCCTCGAGATGCTGGACATCCTCAACGAGGAGCTGGTGGAGAAGGGCCAGGAACCGATCGCCTTCGAACACGATTGCCGCGAGGGCATCTGCGGTTCCTGCGGCATGGTGATCAACGGCGTGCCCCACGGCAAGCAGAAGGCGATCACCTCCTGCCAGCTGCACATGCGCAGCTTCAAGGACGGCGACGAGATCTGGATCGAACCCTTCCGCGCCACGGCGTTCCCGGTGCTCAAGGACCTGGTGGTCGATCGCAGCGCCTTCGATCGCATCATCCAGAAGGGGGGCTACGTTTCGGTGCGCACGGGGAACGCCGTCGACGCCAACGCCACCCCGATCCCCAAGACCGACGCCGACGCCGCCTTCGACGCGGCGACCTGTATCGGCTGCGGCGCCTGCGTCGCCGCCTGCCCCAACGCCTCGGCGATGCTGTTCACCTCGGCCAAGGTCTCTCACCTGGGCCTGCTGCCCCAGGGGCAGCCCGAGCGCTACAAGCGGGTCGAGGCGATGGTGGCCCAGATGGACCAGGAAGGCTTCGGCAGTTGCACCAACCACGGAGCCTGCCAAAATGCCTGTCCCAAATCGATCAGCATCGAGTACATCGCCCGGATGAACCGGGACCTGATGAAGGCCAAGCTGCTCGGCTCGAAGGACGACTGAACCCTATGAAAACCCTCAAGAGCTACGTCTGCGGGGGCTGGCACGAGGCCGACGGCGGCTTCGCCACCCTGTACAACCCCTCGACCGAGGAGCCGATCGCCCAGGCCTCGAGCCAGGGGGTCGATTTCGGCGCCGCGCTGGCCTACGCCCGGGACCGGGGCGGTTCCGCCCTGCGGGAGCTGGACTTCCTGGCCCGGGGCGAGCTGCTGAAGAACATGTCCAGGGCGCTCTACGAGAAGCGGGACGAGCTGATCGCTCTCTCTCTCGAGAACACCGGCACGACCCGCCGAGACGCCAAGTTCGACCTGGACGGCGCCACCGGCACCCTGCACTACTACGGGGCGCTGGCCTCGGCGCTGGGCCCGAACAAGGTCATCGTCGACGGCGAGGGGCAAAAGCTCGGCCGCTCGGCCCGCTTCTGGGGTGAGCACGTGCGGGTGCCCCTGCGTGGCGCCGCGGTGCTGATCAACGCCTTCAACTTCCCCGCCTGGGGCTTCGCCGAGAAGGCGGCCGCCGCGATCCTGGCCGGGATGCCGGTGATCATCAAGCCGGCGACCAGCACGGCGATGGTCACCGAGCGCTGCATCGAGATTCTGGTCGAGGCGGACGTGGTCCCCGACGGCGTGATGAGCCTGATCTGCGGTTCCGCCGGCGACCTGCTGTCCCGGCTCGACTCCCAGGACGTGCTGGCCTTCACCGGCTCGGCGGACACGGCGCTCAAGCTCAAGAGCGGCGACAACCTGCTGGCCCAGTGCACCCGGGTCAACGTCGAGGCGGACAGCCTCAACTCGGCGGTGCTGGCCGGCGACGTCGAGCCCTCGTCGGAAACCTGGGGGCTGTTCCTCAACGACGTCTTCCGCGAGATCACCCAGAAGAGCGGTCAGAAGTGCACCGCCGTGCGCCGCATCTTCGTCCCGGCGGAACACGCCGACACGATCCAGGCGGAACTGTCCCAGCGGATGGGCGACGTGGTGGTCGGCCATCCCGGCGATCCGTCGGTGACCATGGGCCCGCTGGCCAGCGACGCCCAGCTCAAGGACGCCATCGAGGGGACCAAGAGCCTGGCGGGTGAATCCAAGATCGTCCACGGCCACGGCGAGCGGGTCGACGGAGTCGGCGCCGAGGCGGGCAAGGGCTACTTCTTCGCCCCGACCCTGCTGCGCAACGACGACACCGGGGCCGATGACCTGGTGCACCGCCGGGAGGTGTTCGGACCGGTGGCGACCCTGCTGCCCTACGACGGCTCGGCCGAGAAGGCCGCGGAGCTGGTCGCCCTGGGCGGCGGCAGCCTGGTCGCCTCCTACTACAGCGACTCCGACGACAACGCCGAAACCTTCCTGGCCGCTGCCGGTCCCTTCAGCGGCCGGATCTACCTGGGCTCGGAAAAGATGGCCGAGCAGGCGCCCGGATCGGGCGTTGCCCTGCCCCAGAGCCTCCACGGCGGCCCCGGCCGGGCCGGCGGCGGTGAAGAACTGGGTGGCCTTCGCGCCCTGAACCTGTATACCCAACGTGTGGCGCTTCAGGGCAGCCGCAAGATGCTTCAAAACCTGACCGGAACCACCTCCGAGGAGTAGGGCCCATGACCGCCGAGCTGAGGCCGACCCGACGGATGTTGATGGGGCCCGGCCCCAGCGACGTCCATGACCGCGTGCTGCGGGCGCTGTCCGCCCCGGTGCTGGGACATCTCGATCCCGAGTTCCTGGCGCTGATGGACGGCATCCAGCAGATGCTGCGCGACCTGTTCAAGACCGAAAATCGCATGACCATGCCGATGTCGGGCACCGGCAGCGCGGGCATGGAAACCTGTTTCGTCAACCTGCTCGAACCGGGCGATGCCGCCGTGATCGGCGTCAACGGCGTGTTCGGCGGCCGGATGGCCGAGGTCTCCGAGCGCTGCGGCGCCACCGTGACCAAGGTCGAGGCGCCCTGGGGACAGATCGTCCCCGAGGACGCGATGATCGAGACCATCCGCCGGGTCAAACCCAAGGTGGTCGGCCTGGTTCACGCCGAGACCTCCACCGGGGCCTGGCAGCCGGTCGAGGCGATCGCCGCCGCCGCCCGAGAGGTCGATGCCCTGCTGATCCTCGACTGCGTGACCTCCCTGGGGGGTTGCCCGGTGGAGATCGACGCCTGGGGGGTCGACGCGGCCTATTCCGGCACCCAGAAGTGCCTGAGCTGCCCGCCGGGGCTCGCGCCGGTGACCCTCGGCGACCGGGCCATGGCCGCGGTGGCCGCCCGCAAGCACAAGGTCCAGAGCTGGTATCTCGACCTGAGCCTGCTGGCCAACTACTGGGGCGGTGAGCGGGCCTACCACCACACCGCTCCGATCTCGATGAACTACGGCCTCTACGAGGCGCTGCGCATGGTCTTCGAGGAGGGCCTCGAGGAGCGCCACGCCCGGCACCGGCTGCACCACGAGGCGCTCTACGCCGGGCTGCAGCAGATCGGCCTGGGCCTGGCCAACCAGGAGGGGCACCGGCTGCCGATGCTCAACCCGGTGGAGGTGCCCGCGGGCATCGACGAGGCCTCGGTGCGCAAGGAGCTGCTCCAGCGCCACAACATCGAAGTCGGCGCCGGACTGGGCCCGCTTAAGGGCAAGGTCTGGCGGGTCGGCATCATGGGAGCGTCCTGCTCCGCGAACCACGTGGCGCTTTTCCTCTCCGCGTTGGAAAATGCACTACGAAGCCGCGGGGCGAAGATCGGCGAGGGAGCCGCCGCCGCCGCGATGCAACACCTGGAGGCCGCCGAGACGGCCGCGCGCTAGGTGCCCCGTCCGGGACACGATTGCAGGGAGGAAAGCAGATGATCACCGTCACCGATCTGGCCAGGGAAAAGGTTCTCGGCGTGATGAAGGACGAGCAGCGGGACGGCGCCGGGCTGCGCATCAGCGTGCAGGACGGCGGCACCTCCCGGGTGGCCTACGGCCTGAGCTTCGTGGCCCCCGACGACGTCGATCCGGCGGACACCCAGATCGACGCCGGCGCGTTCAAGCTCCACGTCGCCCCCGATGAGGTCAAGTTCCTCGAGGGCGCGACCCTCGACTTCGTCGACAGTCTCGAGGGGAGCGGCTTCAAGGTCGACGCCCCCAACGCCGGGCCGCCCAAGCCCGAAGGCCCGGTGGCCGAGAAGATCCAGCAGGTCATCGTCGACCGGATCAACCCGGCGATCGCCTCCCACGGCGGCTTCGTCGACCTGGTCGGCTACAAGGACGATATCGCCTACCTCCGCTTCGGCGGCGGCTGCCAGGGCTGCGGCGGCATCAAGGCCACCCTGCAGAACGGCGTGGAAGGCATGATCAAGGAGGCGGTGCCCGAGTGTCAGGGCATCATGGACGTCACCGATCACGCCTCGGGGAAAAACCCCTACTACCAGCCTTAGCGGCATCCCCCCCTTCGCTCGCTAATCACGATGGTCCGGGGCCCTCGGAGTCCGGCCGTTGCGCCGGATCCCGGAAGCCGATAGCATCTCGGCCGATGCCGCTCCGTTTCAAGCGCGTTTCGCTCGCTCTGCTGTTGCTCCTCGGAGTCTTCGGCGCGGCGAACCTTGCCCTGACTCACGATCACGAGGCGGACCATCACGAGCCCTGCGGCCTGTGCGTCCTGCAGCAGGAGTCGCCGCTTCCCGCGGTACCGGTGCCGGCGCTGTCAGCCGACCGCCAGGTCACCGAGGACGCGACACCCGAACCGGCAGCGCTGCCCAACCGGCCGCAACGAAACCCGACCGCCCCCCGCGGCCCGCCGGCTGCCTGACCCGTAGCACATCACGAATCCGGCCCCCGTCTCAGTCGCGGGGAATGGTGCGCCCTTGCGCCCCTGCTGGCGGAGTGCTCTCCGCAGAGTCCGTTGTGCATTGCTGAGCCCCTTGTTGGCGCCTCGAGGTCAGGATCCAAACCATGAAGATTTCCGTTTTGCGGGCGTGTACCGCCGCGCTCATCGTCTGCCTTGCTTCCGTTTCCATCGCCGGCGCCGCCGAGGTTAGCGGCCGCGTGCTCGCTCCCGACGGCTCCGCCGCGACCGACGCCAATGTCACCCTGGTCGAACTCAACCGCCGGACCGACGTCGACGATCAGGGACGCTTCAGCTTCTCCGACGTCCCCGAGGGCAACTACCACGTACTGGCGCGTAGCTCGCTCTTCGGCGGCAAGGTGGCCGAGGTCTCGGTCGACGGCGGCGACGCCGAGGTCGAGCTAACCCTCGACCGCTCGCAGCACCGGGAACGCATCGTGGTCACCTCGACCCGCAGCGGACGCGGCACCGCCGAGACGGTCTCGCCGGTAACCGTGCTCGACCGCAGCGAGATCAGCCAGCTCGGCGGACAGACCCTGGGCGAGACCCTCTCGACCCAACCCGGCCTGCGCTCCACCGGCTTCGGCCCGGGCGCCGGACGCCCGATCATCCGCGGTCAGGATGTGGGCCGCCTCCGCGTCCTCGAAGGGGGTGTCGACGTCGGTGATGCCTCGGTGACCAGCCCCGACCACGCCGTCACCACCGACGTGGCCACCGCCCAGCAGATCGAGGTCGTCCGCGGCCCCGCGACGCTGCTCTACGGCAGCTCCGCCGTGGGGGGTGTGGTCAACATCATCGACAACCGGGTTCCCTCCTACGTGCCCTCGGATTCGCTGACCGGCTCGGTCGAACTGCGCTACGGAAGCGCGGCCGAGGAGCAGACCGGCGCGGTGGTCCTCGACGGCGGCATCGAGACCGGCTACCGGACCGACATCGCCTGGCACGTCGACGCCGTGTCCCGCGAGACCGAGGATGTCGACATTCCCGGCCAGGGCGTCCAGGGCGATCCCGAGAGCCCCTTCGGCACCCTGCCCAACAGCTCCATCGAGTCCGAGACCATCACCGCCGGCGTCTCCGCCGTCGGCGACTGGGGCTACATCGGCGTCTCGGTCCGCGAGTTCGACACCAACTACGGCATCCCCGCCGAGCTCGAGGAAGAAGAGGAAGAGGAGTCGATCTTCTCCCGCTCCATCGGCAACGACGGCGGCGGCGACGGCATCCGCCTGGACATGCAGCAGAAGCGCTTCGACCTGCGCTCCAGCTTCAACCTGGCCGACGGTGCGGTGTTCGACACCTTCGACTTCCGCGCCGGCGTGACCGACTACGAGCACGCCGAGCTGGAAGGCGCCGAGGTCGGCACCGAGTTCTTCACCGAAAGCGTCGACGCCCGCTTCGAGTTGAAGCATGGCGCCGGCAAGCGCCTCAGCGGCGTGATCGGCCTGCAGGTCTCCGAGCGGGACCTCGAGGCCATCGGCGCCGAGGCCTTCCTGCCCGAGAGCCAGACCGAGAGCGTGGCGCTGTTCGCCCTGGAGCGGCTCGAGCAGGAGAAGGTGCACTACGAGTTCGGGCTGCGCTTCGAGAACCAGGAGAGCAGCACCGAGACGACCCTGGCTGCCGAGCCCGACTGCCTCAACCCGACCTCCCGCAACTTCGACAACGTCTCCGGCTCCGTCGGCGCCGTGTGGCTGCCGAACAACGACTTCTCGGTCGGCGCCACGGTCTCTCACGCGGTGCGGGTTCCGGGTGCCGAGGAACTGTTCTCCTGCGGCCCTCACGTCGCCACCCTCTCCTTCGAGATCGGCGACCCGAACCTGCGTAACGAGACCGCCCGGGGGATCGACGTCTCCCTGCGCAAGCGCAGCGGCCGCTTCACCGGCGAACTCAACGTCTTCATGACCCAGTACGACAACTTCATCTACGAGATGGCCACCGGCGGGGTCGAGGACGGGCTGCCGGTGTTCCAGTTCACCCAGGCCGATGCCGAGTTCCAGGGCTTCGAGGTCTCGGGCCTGGTGGAACTGCTCCACGGAGACGGCCACGACCTGGACCTGGAGTTCGTCGGCGACACCGTGCGCGGCGAGCTGCGGGACGACGGCATGGACCTGCCCCGCATCCCGGCCAGCAGCCTCGGCGTCGGCGTGCGCTACCAGGGCCGGAACCTGTACGCCAACGCCCACGTGCGGCAGTACGACGATCAGGACCGCGTTTCGATGAACGAGACCCGCACCGAGGGCTACACCCTGATCAACGCCGCGGTCGGCTACCGCTTCTCCCATGCCGGCTTCGTCCACGACTTCTCGCTCCAGGGCTTCAACCTGGGTGACGAGGAGGCGCGGCTGCACACCTCCCGGCTGAAGGACTTCGTCCAGCTGCCGGGGACCGACATCCGCGCCATCTACCGACTGCTGTTCTAGACCTACCCGAGCGTCGAAGGGCCGAGGCCAATCTCGGCCCTTCGGCGCGCTGCAGGGAACCGCCCGGAGATCGGGCGCGTAGTCATCGAGGAAGCCTGCGGCACCGGGCCATCGGGTGCGCTGCCGCGAGCACCGGTTTTCGCCGCAATTCCGCGGCCGGAGCCGTGTATCATCTCGATCGATGAGCGACCAAGATCCCCGGGAGCGCAAGCTGCTCGACCTGAGCCCACGCCAGCAGACGGCCATCGCCGCGGCGGCCACGATTCTCTCCGCCGCCATCATCCTCGCCGCGGTCCTCGGCCTCGGCTGGGTGCTGGCCGCCTTCTTCGGCCGCTTCTCCAACGTGTTCCTGCCGTTAGCGGTCGGGGGCATCGCGGCGCTGACCTTCTCCCCCTACTTCCGGCTGCTGCGGACCCGGCTCAAGATGCCGCCGGTGGTGGCGCTGGTGGTGGTCTGCCTCTCGATCCTGCTGCCAGTGGTCGGCTTCGGCTTCTTCTTCGGCGCCATCGCCTTCGATCAGATCTCCGAGCTCGTCTCCCACGCGCCCGAGTGGTGGGACAAGACCTCGACCCGGGTCAAGGCCGAGCTTCCGGTGGTGCGCCAGTTCTTCGAGGAGAACCCCTGGGGCCAGCGCATCCAGGAGGCGGCGCGCTCCCAGCAGGAGGCACTGCTGGACGGGCTGCAGAAGTTCGGCGTGGGCGCATTGTCCGCCGGCCGCGGCATCTTCCGCGGCATCGGCACCCTGGTCGCCTGGGCGGTGCTGCCGGTCTACTTCGCCTTCTTCCTGATGGCCGCCGGCGGGCGCCCCAAGGGGGGCGACATGTCCGCCTGGTTCCCCTTCCTCAAGGCGGAGACCCGGGAGGACGTGGTCTACCTGATCACCGAGTTCATCAACATCATCGTCGCCTTCTTCCGCGGCCAGCTGATCATCGCCTTCCTCCAGGGGCTGCTGTTCGCCATCGGCTTCAGCGCCGTGGGGTTGCGCTACGGCTTCGTGCTGGGGCTGATGCTCGGTTTCCTCAACATCATCCCCTACCTGGGCAGCATCATCGGCCTGGGCATCGGCCTACCCCTGGCGTACTTCCAGGAGGGTGGCGGACCGATCACCTTCGGTCTGGTGATCCTGGTCTTCACCATCGTGCAGATGATCGAGGGCTACGTGCTGACCCCGCGGATCATGGGCGACCGCACCGGATTGCATCCGGTAGTGATCATCGTCGCGGTGTTCTTCTGGGGCTCGGCGCTTCAGGGCATCCTGGGGATGATCCTGGCGATCCCGCTGACCGCGTTCCTGGTGGTCTTCTGGCGGCTGGCGCGAGAGAAATACATCAGCGAGTGGCTGTAGCGCCCGTCCTGTCCCGACCTTTGCCGTGGCCCGGTCGCTCGGCGGCGTGGTTCAAAGGGGAGAGCCTGTCATGCACCGAATCAGCGGCGAGTTCGACATCCAGCTCGAGCCTCGGGACTGGGACCACGACGAAGAGGACGGACGTTTCTCTCGCCTGGCGATCCGCAAGACCTTCCGCGGCAGCCTGGTCGGCTCATCCAGCGGGCAGATGCTGGCCTGGGGAGGGCCCCCGTCGCCGAGCGGGGCCTACGTCGCCCTGGAACGCTTCAGCGGCACCCTGCAAGGACGGGACGGCAGCTTCGTGCTGCAGCACCGCGGCGTCATGGGCGCCGACGGCCAGACCCTCGAGGTCACCATCGTGCTGGAGTCGGGCACCGGCGCCCTGGAAGGCATCGAAGGCACGATGACCCTCCAGAAGGAAGGCGCCCACCACCGCTACGAACTGGACTACCGGCTGCCCGGCTAACATCCGCCGTCACTCAGTCCGAAGGCCGTCGTTCAGCCACTCTACAACCTTCGGCATGTCAGCGAATTCCTCAACCCAAAAGGTGTTCACCCCAAGGTGCTTGAACAACTGACGGTCATACTCATGCGCTTGTCGCAAAGCGCGACGCAGCGCTCTCCGAACCTCATCGTCGGTCTTCTTGACCCAGCGATCGCGCCGCGGATCGCCCGCATCGAATCGACGCTCAACGTCTCTCTTGGCTAGGCGGCGAAGCTCTCTGACCTCAGTCTCGATTTCGAAGTGCTTGACGCTGTAATCGCGCCGCATCAAGAAATGCCGACGCTCGCGGGGCCGACCCTTTCGTTTTGCAGCGTCGAGGATTCTTCGCAGATTTGGATCTTGCATCGAAAGCCCGACGAAGAAAGCGCGATAGCTATGGATCTGTGAAGCCAGTTCAGTGGCGGCCCAGTGAAAGGGTTCAAGAGTCAGACGATTGTACTCGTCTTCGGTGAACACGAATTCCTGCCGGGGAACGGCTTGCCCAGGCCGAGGGACGAAGCCGTGAGGGTGCAACACCGCAATCTCACCGGGCCTCAGGTCGTTGCTCCGATATCGCGCGTACGCGGGCAACCCGGCATCCTGCAGGGCGGTGACCAAAAGGTCGTCGAAGTTTAGATTGACTATCCGCGGAAACAGTCCCGGATGTTCTTGTACTAAATCGACTAGCGCACAAAGCAAGGTGCCCTCGCGATTGCCAGGTTCGAAGTTGGCATAGAGGCGCTTCTGAAGGGCGTCCGACAGTGGGCTGACCTCTCCTTTCTCGCTCTTGTACTTGTAAACCCGACCCAGTGTGACGGGAGAGAAATCCAGATTGCGAGCCATCCAGGAAGAAAGAGCTGCTCGGTAGTTTGGGTAAAAGTTCTTGAAGCGCCCGCCGTCCTCACTGAGCAGCAATCCAGTGATTAACTCCTCCCAACTCGGCAGGCCGTACGGAATGGATACACCGGCTCCAACGAACAGCGTCACCTGCCCCTCTTTGCAAGCCTTGACCAAGGCATCCAAGTGCTTCTTTTGAGGGTTCGAGCTACCGATGGGTACCCGCACGCGGGCCATCTAGCCCTCCCCGCCCATCTGGTGCAGGTACACATCCCGTTTCGGGTAGGGAATCTCGATGTTCTCCCGCTTGAACGCCCGGTAGATCTCCATGTAGAGCTCGTGGGTCCGCAGCCCGCGGTTGACCGGCTCGTCGATCCAGCAGAGCAGCTCGAAGTCGACACTTGAATCGCCGAAGGCTCGCATCCGCACCCGCGGTGTCGGGCTGTCGATGATCTCGGGATGATCGATCGCCACCTGGTTGACCACCTTGCAGACGTGATCCAGATCCGAGCCGTAGGCCACGCCGAACTTTAGCCGAATCCGCTCCTTGATCCAGTGGCCGCCGGACTCGTTGACGATCTTGGCGTTGGCGATCACCGCGTTGGGCAGGGTCACCTCGATGTCGTCCCGGGTCTGCAGCCGGGTGCTGCGGATGCCGACGTTGACCACCTTGCCCCGCTCGCCGGTATCGAGCTGGATCCAGTCGCCGATCTTGTAGGGCGCGTCGGTCAGGATGAAGAACCCGGCGAAGAGGTTGGCCAACGTGTCCTTCGCGGCAAAGCCCACGGCGAGGCCGATCACCCCCGCCGAGGCCAGCCAGGCGGTGGGGTCGATGTTCCAGGCCAGCAGGATGGCGTAGCTGGCGCCGCCGAGAATCAGCAGCTTGCCCACCATGTCCAGCAGCGGAATGGTGCGTTCCTCGATCAGCTTGAAGCGCTCACCCTGGCGCCCCAGCGCGTCGAGGAGCAGGCGGCAGGATCCGAACAGCGCCTGGAACCAGACGACGATCAACAGGGTCTTGATCAGACCGATCGTCGCCCACTCCACCCCGGAGGGCAGCCGCATGACGTGGGTCGCGACGATCAACCCGGTGAAGAACACCGTGAGGAAAACCGGCCGGTGCATCTTGGCCACGATCTGGTCGTCGACGTCGGAGCGCGTGCGGGCGGTCAGGCGCTTGAGCACCTGGGTCACGAACAGGTCGACGATCTTGGCCAGCACCAGCGAGACCAGCACCACGGCCAGGGCGCCGAGGATCGGGTGCTCGAGGACCATGGCCCACGCTTCCGGTAGGGGTTCGGGCACCCAGTCGGGAAGGGTCGTCCAGTCGAAGGCGTCCGCCGCATCCGCCCCGCCTGCGGTGTCCGCGGCCTGACCGCTAACCGCTTCGCCCGGATCGCCCGCGGCCCCGGCACTCCCTCCCTCGGGGGCTGGCGTAGCCGGCGCGGCATCCTGGGCCGCCCCGTTGGCCTGCTGTTCCACCGCTTTCTGCGAGTCCTGCTCTGCCATGGATCCCTCCGTCGAATCGAGCCGCGATTCTCTCACAGCCCGGGGAGGGTTTGGAGCGGGCTAGCGGCAGGCGTCGCCGGTGCCGTCGCCGTCGCTGTCCGCCTGGTCCGGGTTCGGCACCTCCGGGCAGTTATCGCAGGCGTCGCCGACGCCGTCGGGCGCGGGTGGCAGGCCACGGTAGTAGACGCCGACGGCGTCGATCTCTTCCCACTCCGGAATCCGCGTGTGCACCCGCACCCCGGCGACCTCGTAGTCGGTGGTCTCCCAGCGCAGAACCCACGCGTCGCCGCAGCGAGCGGGATCCTCGCCGGACCAGGTCTCCCGGTAAGCCCCCGAGGTATCGATCAACTCGATGCGGTAGACCGATCCCGCCTGCTGGGTCTCGCGGATTCGGACCCCGCTGACCCGGCGCGCAGGCTCGTAGCGCAACTCGAGCCATTCCGGCGCGTCGCTCCCCCCGAGAGGCGCCCAGGCGGTGGGTAGGCTGGCGCAGGACCCGGTATCCGGAGGACCGGTGGCCTGCACAGCCCCCCACTGGGTGGCGGTGTACTCGCTACTGGCCGTGGCCGAGGCGGCCCACTGCACGAGATCGGTCTCGGTACCGAGGTCGCTGTCTTCCTGCAGCGGGTTGGCGATGTCCGGGCAGTTGTCCACGTCGGCGCAGAAACCGTCGCCGTCGGCATCGTTCAGCGGATCGTCGGGACAGGGGTCGTCGGACTGACAGATGCCATCACCGTCGGGGTCGTTGGCCGCCTCGTCGGGGCAGAGGTCGCAAACATCGCCGATGCCGTCCCGGTCCCGATCGTGCTGCCCGAAGTTGGCCCGGTCGGGGCAGTTGTCGCAGGCATCCCCGAGGTTGTCCCGGTCCCGGTCGGCCTGATCCAGGTTCGGAACGTCGTCGCAGTTGTCGCACCGGTTGCCCAGACCGTCGAGGTCGTCGTCCGCCTGCCCCGGGTTGAACTGGGCCGGACAGTTGTCGACATCGGCGCAAATACTGTCCTGAT
This sequence comes from uncultured Acidobacteriota bacterium, assembly GCA_964496265.1. Taxonomy (GTDB): domain Bacteria; phylum Acidobacteriota; class Polarisedimenticolia; order Polarisedimenticolales; family Polarisedimenticolaceae; genus Mor1. The sequence goes on from CAZBZH010000057.1 coordinate 12,348, forward strand.
CGGCGTCATTCTGCGGGTCGAAGGGGCAAGCTTCGCAGGCGTCACCGAGCCCGTCGCCATCGGAGTCCAGTTGATCGGGATCCGGAACCGCGGGACAGATATCCTCCTGATCGCAGACGCCGTCTCCGTCGCTGTCGATCCCGGGCACATCGGGGCAAGGGTCGCAGGCGTTGCCCTGGCCGTCGGCGTCATTGTCCAGCTGGTCCGCGTTGGCGGTCTCGGGACAGTTATCGATGTCCCCGCAGACGCCGTCGCCGTCGAGATCATCCAGCGCGTCGGCGGGACAAACATCACAGGCGTCCCCCTGACCGTCCTGGTCCACATCGGCCTGCCCCGGGTTGGGCACGCCGAGGCAGTTGTCGCAAAGATCCCCCGCCCGGTCGCCGTCCTCGTCCGCCTGGTCCGGGTTGTAGATCGTCGGGCAAACATCCTGATTGCCGCACAGCCCGTCGCCGTCGACATCGTCGATGGGTGACCCGGGACAGGAATCGCAGAAGTCGCCGATCCCGTCGCCGTCGATATCCGGCTGCAGCGGATCGGCGATGAACAGGCAGCCGTCACAGGCATCGCCGACCCCATCCCCGTCGCTGTCCGCCTGATCCGGGTTGGGCGTGTCCCGCGGGCAGTTGTCGCAGTTGTTGCCCCAGCCGTCGCCGTCGGAATCCTGGGTGTTGCCGGGGTACTCGGGACACAGATCGCAGGCATCTCCCTGGCCGTCGCCGTCCAGGTCGCTCTGCTGCGGATTGGCCACCGCCGGGCAATTGTCGACGTCGGCGCAGAACCCGTCCCCGTCCGCGTCGTCATCCGCATCCCGCGGGCAAGGGTCTTGGTCGTCCGGTTGGCCGTCGCCGTCGTCGTCGTCGTCGCAGGCGTTGGCGCGCCCGTCCCGGTCCGGGTCCCCCTGCTGCGGGTCGGGGGTGTCGGGGCAGCCGTCACAGGCGTCGCCTACCCCGTCCCCGTCCCGGTCCGCCTGGTCCGGGTTGGAGACTTCCAGGCAGTTGTCGCAGAGCCGGCCCCAACCGTCGCGATCTCCGTCGGAGCCGCCGTACGCCACATCGGGACAGGTGTCGCAAACATCG
>CAZBZH010000058.1:0-13116 GCA_964496265.1 uncultured Acidobacteriota bacterium
ATCGGGATCTATCCGGTCTCGCCCTGCGAGGACATCTACGCCCTGGGTGCGCCCCTCTTTCGCAAGGTGAGCCTAAAGCTGGAGAACGGCAGGCAATTCACGATCGAGGTGTTCGGTAAGGGGCCGGTCGTGGCTGCCGCCGAGCTCAACGGCGAAGCGTTGAACCGAGCCTACCTGAGCCACGGCGAGATCATGGAGGGGGGCGTTTTGGCGGTTCTTCGCGACGAGGAACCGGAACCAGGTTTCGGGCAGCAGGGCCGGCCGCCTTCGTCGGTCGCGGGAGCGGTCGTTCCGGCCGCGCCTTATGTCGTGGCTCCGTCGGATCGTTTCCGTGATGCCATGGAGGTCACCCTGGCCGCGGAGGCGGGGGCGTCGATTCGCTACGCGATCAACGGCGGGCAGGCGCGTGACTACATCGGCCCCTTCGAGATTCGCGAAAACACCCGTCTGCGGTTCCACGCCGAGACCGCCGACGGTCGCCGCAGCCCCGAGGTCGCCGCCTATCTGCACAAGATCCCCAACGAGTGGTCGGTGACCACGACCCACACGCCCAACTCCCAGTACACCGCCGGGGGCGACGCCGCGCTGGTCGACGGGCTTCCCGGGGCCTCGAACTGGCGCATGGGCGGTTGGCAGGGCTACCAGTACAGCGACTTCGAGGCGATCGTCGATCTCGGCCGCAAGCAGACGCTGCGCCGCCTGGGCGCGAGCTTCCTTCAGGAACAGAAGTCCTGGATCTGGATGCCCAGGGAGGTCGTCGTCTCGGTCTCCGACGACGGTGTGAGTTACCGCGAGGTCGTGCGCAAGGGCCACGACGTGCCCGACGACGCCGAGGGGGTGCTGCTGCGGGAGATCGCCGAGCCGGTCTCCGTAGCGGCCCGCTACGTCAAGGTCACCGCCCTCAACTACGGCCCGATCCCGCGCTGGCACCCCGGCCACGGCGACAACGCCTTCATCTTCGTCGACGAACTGCTGATCGAGTAGAGCCCGTCGCGGCGACGGAGCCTGCTTTTTTCGATTCAGGGGAACCTTGGGCTCAGGTGTGGCGTTCCCCCGGGCATGATCGAGGCTCAAACGGCACGACGCCCCGAAACCTGGGTATCCCCGGCCCGCTGGGCCCTATTGCTCGCCGTTCTTCTCGCTCCCTGCCCCGGCACTTTCTTTGCCGCGAGCAAGATGGCGGTTGTCGGCGCAGCAGCCGGAACCGAGGCTGAGGCTGAGGCCGGAGATTCCGAGACTCGCGCTGTCGAATCTGCCGCGGCGCGCAAGGCGCGGGAATTGATGGACGCCGGCAAGTACGGGCCCGCCATCGAGCTCCTGGTCGCCGCCCGGAAACAAGGCGAAGACACCTTCGAGATCTCCGAGCTGCTGGTCGAGTGCTACCAGCAGCATGTGGCCGAGGTCAGCCTGCTGCGCAAGCGCGGGGTAGGCAAGAAGATGAAGCAGGCGATGGAGCACTCGGTTGCGCTCCGGCCCGATGATGTCGGCGCTCGCAACCGCTTGATCCGCTTTCACCTGAACGCGCCGGCCCTGGGGGGCGGCAGCAAGGATGAGGCCCGCCGGCTGATCCGGGAATTCCCCGGTCTCGACCCGGCGGATCGGTTGGTCTACGAGGCCCGTGTCGATCAGGCTGAGAAGAACCGGAAGGCCGCCGACGCCAAACTGGCCAAGGCGCTGGCCCTGGAGCCGGGGCACGGCGAAGCCCTGATCATGCGCGGCAACCTGCAGATCGCCGACAAGGCCTACGCCGCGGCCATCCGCAGCTTCGAACGCTGCATCGAGGCGGATCCCCAGAACATGGGCTGCCACTACCTGATCGGAAAGGTGGCCCACGTGGGCAAGGTGCAGGTGCCCAAGGGTATCGCGGCCCTGGAGCGTTTCATCGCGACCGGATCCGAGGACAAGCCGCTATTGGCCTACGCCCACTACCGGCTCGGTGAGATCCACGCCCGCGCGGGGAACGTGGCGAAGGCGCGCAGGCACCTGGAGCAGGCGGTCACGATCAACGACGTGGACAAGGCCAGGGCCGCGCTGAAGAAGCTGAGGTAGCCCGTGAACTGGCGACACATCCCGCTCTTCTTTGGAGCCACGCTGCTGACCTTCGTGGTCCACGAGGCGGGCCACTGGGCCGCGGGTGAACTGCTGGGTTACGACATGTGGGTCAACATCAACAGCGCCGGGTTGGCACAGGGAACCTACAGCGCCGAGTGGCACCGCCAGTGGGTCTCGGCGGCCGGACCGATCGTGACCCTGGTGCAGGCGCTGGTCGCCTATGTGCTGGTTCGGAAGCGCAAGGCGCTGGCCGCCTTCGCCTTCGTCTTCGCGGCGCTGATGATGCGGATCATGGCCGCCTTCGTCAGCCTGGGGAATCCCAACGATGAGGCGAGGGTCGGGGAGTGGCTCGGCGTGGGTCCCTGGACCCTGCACATCGTCGTCGTGCTGTTCCTGCTGTCGTTGACCCTGCGGGCCGGCACCTCGCTGGAGGTCGGCTGGCGCGGCTGGCTGCTCGCCTGGCTGGCGGTCAGCCTGGGCATCGTCGGGGTGGTCTTCGGCGAGCCGCACCTGCCCGCCTTCAACCCCTACGGATAGCGCCTGGGCAGGCCCAGGTCGCCGGACGGCGGCCGTAGGCACGCTTCAGCCCGTTTCGCGGTATGTTCTAGCCATGAACCAACGCCGCCTGACCATCGTCGCGGCGCTGATCGCGCTCGTTGCGACCACCGCCACGGCTCAAGTTCCGCCCGTCGACCTGCGGGTCGATCCGGGAACGGACCCCGGCTCGGTGCAGATCCAGTGGACCGGCGGCGATCCGATGTTCGAGCTGTTCCGCTCCGACGACCCGGCCGCGGTGACCCTGACAGCCAACGAGATCGGCGAGACCCGTCTGCGCAGCATCGAGGACACCCCGCCCGCCGGCGCGATCTGGTTCTACAAGGTCGGCACCCGGGAGCCGACGATCCTCGAGGCGGTCACCATCGAGATGACCCGGCCCAACGACGACCCGGTCGGCCGCCCGCTACCGATCGCGGCGCACTGGAACCCCGGCCGTCCGTCCAGCGGGCGTCCCGGCTGGGACCCGGACTTCGTGATGGACTACCTCGATGCCGGTTATCCGGTGATCCCCGGGTTCTATCTGCGGCGTCCGACCTTTCCCCGGGAGCCCGAGTCCTATTACCAGCGCCTGGAGCGCGCCCGGGATCTGGGCATTCCCTTCTCGGTGATCTTCACCCAGTGGGACCGCCCCTTCACCGATGACCCGCAGTACTTTGACCTGCCGCCGGCAGAGAACCCCAACGTGATCGACGCCGCCGACGGCACGACGATCGTCGCCATGACCGATCCGGAGGGCCCGATCGCACCCTGGACCCAGGTCGGCACCGAGTGGGGGCAGCTCGATGCGGTGAACGAGATGATGGCGATCTATCCCGAGCCGCCGCTGGTCCTGTGGGTCAACAACTTCGAGCAGCCGCGGCTGCGCTGGAAGGATTCCGAGACCTCCTGGCGCTTCGTGCAGAACCATGGCGCCGGCACGACCAGCAGTGAGGACAAGCGCCGCATCGTCGGCAACGGCTGGGTTGCCCGGGACGGCGCATTGTGGAGCGCGCTCAAGGCGGAGCTCTCCAGCGACTGGCAGCAGATCAGCATCCCGATCTGTTACACCGCCTTCGGCCGGGGCAAGTACGGGAACTGGAGCGGCTGGGACAGCCGCAGCCTGCATTTCGACGGCCGCTTCTCCTCCTGGCCCCGGGTGGTCAACGGGTCGCCCAGCTACTACGTCTTCGGCGACGCCACCATCCACAACGAGACCGACTACCAGGCCAACTCACCTCACGCCGTGGCCTCCAACTGGAACTTCATCCTCGACGAGGCCTATCTCGACACGCCGGACTACTTCTGGGAGTTCTCGCTCTACGACGGTGGGACCCAGCGCCACAACTGGTACCGCTTCGTCAAGACCCAGTTCTATGACGAGCTGCGCTACAAGGGCTACGTGCGCTACGGCTTGTGGATGGCGCGACCCCGGGTGCTGCGGGAGTTCCGGCTTTCCAACCAGGACCGCGACCCCTACGTGACCTACTGGGAAGCGCTGCTCGACGCGGTGCTCGAGGTGCATACCGATCCCGACCTCGAACGCTTCTGGCGCAACGGCGAGGTCGTTCCCAACCCGCGGCCCCATCACTGGCAGGCCAACCTGGTGCCCGGCTACACCGACGCCGATGTCGACCGGAACTACATCCTCGACGCCGACGTCAACCCGCCGCACCCCTGGGCCAACACCGACGAGATTCCGGTCTGGGCCCTGGCCCTGGTGCTGGGCGAGGCGCCGAACCGGGAGTGGATGCTCTTCGCCTACGCGCCCCTTGCCGCCCGGCCGGGGACCACGATCACCATCCCCGGCTACGGGGACGTGACCGTCGACGTGCCCCGAGGTGACGGAAGCTTCTGGTTCTTCGCCGAGTAGCCGTCCCGCCCATCGTTCGGGAAAATCGATGGGCCGTTTCGCCATTATCGAATAGACCTAAGGGCCGGACACGGCATACCTTTCGCCCGGGGGTAGGGTCCCTTTCCTTTTCAGCCTCGGAGGGCGACATGGCGATTCACCGCGCGACCACCAACCGGCATCCACTCGACAACCTCTGGACCGATTTCTGTTCCTGGGTCGACTCGACCGAGGGGCAGATTCGAGAGAAGAAGGCCGATCGCCTGGAGGCCGCGCATCGCCGCCGCCAGCGGATGGAAGCTCGCGAAGAGCGCCACGACCTGGAGCTGCAGGCCGCGGGCTAGCGGCTCGCCGCTAGGCTTCCGCAGCCTGGGGCGCGTCGGTCATCTCGGTCTGACAATTGGAGCAGACGCCGCCCATTTCCATCCGCACCGCCTCGGGGCGGAAGCCGGTCTCGCGCAACACCCGGTTCTTGAGTTCTTCCCAGAACGGGCCGTCGGGTTCCGCCACGTCGCCGCACTGGGTGCAGACCAGGTGGATGTGGAACATCGAGGGGCGCACCTCGTAGAAGTGCCGGTCGCCGGAGACGTGCATCAGATCGAGTTCGTCGATCAGGCCCATCTTCTTCAGGGTGTTGAGGGTGCGGTAGACCGTGGCCCGGTGGATACCGGGATCGCGCTTCTGGGCCAGCTCGAACACCTGATCGGCGTTGAGGTGTTCCTCGGCCTCCTCCAGCAGCTCGGCGATGGCCCGCCGCTGGTCGGTGATGCGCAGACCCTTGGCCTGCATCCGGTCGAGAAGGGGTTCTTGCTGCTTGTCGGACATCTCCGGTCTCCCGCGCGTGCCCCCACGCTAGGCCCCCCGGGGCGGCCTGTCAAACGGCGGTCTGGTCCTTCACCGCGGGGTGCACGATCAGGCGTACGATGCGCCGCCCGCGCACCCGACTGACCTCGATCCGCCGGCCGGCCAGTTCCACCGCGTCGCCGGGCCGGGCCAGACGGCCGAGCTTGGTGACCACGAGGCCTCCCAGGGTATCCACCTCCTCGACATCCTCGTCGTCGGCACTGCCCTCGAGTCCCAGTTCGTCTTCCAGTTCGTCGGTGGGATAGGCGGCGTCCACCGACAGCCGGCCGTCGGAGAGCGGCCGCACCTTCGGCGTCTCGTGGTCGTGCTCGTCCTGGATCTCGCCGGTCAGCTCCTCGATCACGTCCTCGATGGTCACGATCCCCGCGGTGCCGCCGTACTCGTCGAGCACGATGCACAGATGGCGGCGCTCGTTCTGGAAGCGCTCCAGCAGCGCGCCGACCTGGATCGACTCGGGGACGAACACCGGTTCCCGCATGATCTTGAGGATGTCGTCGGGTTCGTCGGCGAGGAACAGATCCTTGATGTGCAGGATGCCGACCACCTTGTCCAGATCTCCCTCGCAGACCGGATAGCGGGTGTGGCCACTGCGCCGCACGGTGCGGCGGATCTCGTCGATCGAGTGGGTCACGTCGATGTAGACGATGTCGGTACGGGGCACCATGATCTGGCGCGCCGGGTGGTTGGGGAAATCCAGCGCCTTGACCAGCAGGCCCTTGTGGGATTCGCTCAGATGCCCGCCCTGGTGGCTCTGCTCCAGCACCATACGCAGCTCCGCTTCGCTGTGGGCCCGGCTGAACTCGGCGTTGGGTTCCAGGCCCATCAGCCGCACCGACCAGTTGGCGGTGCCGTTGAGCGCCCAGATGAACGGATACAGCAACCGGTGGAAGAAGCGAATCGGCCAGGCGATCCAGAGGGTGGTCTTCTCCGGGTAGGCGATGGCGATGGTCTTCGGCGCCAGCTCGCCGAACACGATGTGCAGGAAGGTGATGATCATGAAGGCCAGGGTCACCGCCACCGAGTGAGCGGCGACTTCGCTCATCGCGCCCATCGACGCGAACAGCGGTTCCAGCAGATGGGCGAAGGCGGGTTCACCGAGCCAGCCGAGCCCCAGCGATGCCAGGGTGATGCCCAACTGGCAAGCCGAGAGCATGGCATCGAGCGAGCCGGTGACCTCGCGGGCCGCGCCGGCCCGGGCCACGCCGGACTCCACCATCTCGTCCAGGCGCGTGTTGCGCACGCGGACGATGGCAAATTCGGTAGCGACGAAGAAGGCGTTGAGCAGGACGAGCAGGACCGCCGCCGCCAGGTAGAGGGCGTCGATCATCGGCAAGCCGTCCCGGGCGCGCCGGGTTCAGGAGGGTAGGGGTCGTCGTTCAACGGCTGGTGATGGGCGCGCCGTCGGGGTCGAAGGGGGACTGGTGGCTGAGGAACCACTGCAGCCGTCCGATGACCTCCCGCGCCGTGCGCAGATCGGTGGGATCGAAGGCAACCGCGCGATCCCGGTTCGCGGCGAGCCAGCGGGCCACGATCTCCACATCGAGATCGGGTCCGTCGGCCGCGTCGGACGGCCCGTCGGGGGCCGAGAAGAAATGATCTTCGAGCACGCGCTCGATACGCTTCAATCCGCCACCCCGGGGGCCGATCGCCACCCGGGCCAGGAGGCGAGCGTCGCGGATCAGGAAGGCCCGCAACACCGCCGGCTCCGTCGCCGGCTCCAGGATCAGGATCGAGTCCAGCCGGGAACCCGCGCGGCCGCTGGGGTGAATCTTGCGCTGGACGTTGGCCTTGGGGTTCTGCTGGCGAATCAACTCCGCCTCGTGGAGCATCGCCTCCAGGTCGGAGCCCACCGGTTCGATCTCGATGCGGTGCAGCTGGTCCAGCAGCTTCTGGGTCTTGGCCGGACGGTTCTGCCCCTCGCGGAAGTAGGAGCCGACCCGGCGATAAAGGTTCGACGACTTGCCGGCGTAGAGCAGCTCCCCCTGATCGTCATAGAAGCGGTAGGTCCCGGCGACCCGGGGCAGGCTGCGCAGGAAGGTGCGGTCGAAGTCGTAGCGGGTCCAGTCGATCGGCGGCGACTGGCGGTAGAGGTCCGCCCGCAGGTCGCCCAGACTCTCGTCGGGACGGCGCAGCCGTTCGAGGCATTCGTCGAGGGTGTCGGCCAACTCCAGAGAATCGCCGGTATCCCGCCAGCTCATCTCGAGGGCGGCCATCAGCGCCTCCAGGTCATGTTGCGCGGGCAGCTCCTTGCGCTGATGGGCCAGTCGCCGCAGTGACAGCGGCCGGTCCAGCGGTTCGCCGAGGAAGCGCTCGAGAGCCGCCAACGCACCCGGCGGGTCGTGCATCACCGGAACCGCGTCGTTGAGCAGCTCCTGGAGCACCCGGCGCAGCCGCTTGCCCGCGGGCCCGGGCCCCGGTTCGCCGCCGCAGGTCGCGACCACCATGTCTCCGTGGAGCCGAATCGCGGCCAGGTGCAGAAGCTCCCAGGGACGCCCACGTGCGGGACGGTCTCCCTCGAGCAGCAGCAGCACCCGGTCGGCATCTTCCTGGGGATTCTCGGCGGCGGCAGGCCCCGAGGGCCGCGCACCCTGGGTGCGGCTCCAGCCCCCCTTGCCGTAGGCCAGTCGCGGATCCCCGCCGAAAGCGGATTCGAGCACCCGGCTGGCCATGCTCTCGTCGGCGATCTTGGTCGAGAGCAGCTCGTGGGCCAGCTCCTTGCTCTGGACAGGCTCCACGTGGTCACGCAGGTAGCGCACCGCGCGTTCCGCAACGATGGAGGTCGGTCTACTGGAGCCCATGAGCGGCGAACCCCGTCGGCGCTAGTCGCTCGAGGCCGACCCGCCGTCGGTGGTCGGTCCCCACTTGCGCAACAACTTGACCAGCGTATCGATCTGGTCTTCGGTCAGCGGCCCACCCATCAACTGCCCGAAGCCGGGCATGCGCGGGTTGGTCGTGCCGAAGGCGATGCCCTCGTTGAGCTCCTGGTCCGAACGGGACTCGAGGTAGCTCGGGTGGCGCAGCGACGGTGCCGAGATGCCGGTGCCGTCGACGCCGTGGCACATGGCGCAGATCGCCGTGTACAGCTCCTCGCCGCTCTTGCCTTCGGCGGGGGCGGCGTGGCAGGTGGCGCAGTCGCCCATCAGCAGGGACTGGCCGGTGATCGGCGGGTGGTCTCCCTCGACGGTCGGAGTATCGACCGGAAGGACCTTGGCCTTGACCGTCAGCAGCACCCGCTGCCGTTCGGGATCGTTGGTCACCACCGACAGGGTCTTGGTCACCGAGCCGTGCTGACCCGCCGGGTCGAAGGCGATCTTGAGCTTGCCGGTGTTGCCCGCTTCGATGACCTCGCCGTCGAGCAGGGTCATGGTGCAGCCGCAGGAGGAGCGGGTGCGCAGGATCTTGAGCGGGCCGTCCCCCTCGTTGTGGTACGGCCAGTCGAACTCGACCTTCTCGTCGGCCCGCAACTCACCGAAGTCGTGGGTCAGGCCCTCGAAGCGGATACGTGCCTTCCCGGCGGCCATCACCGTGGAGGCCAGGAGTGCGACAGCGACGAGGATCAGGACCGGGACAACAACCCGGTTCGAGGTGACTTTCATGCTAGCTCCGCCCGTAGCGGCCGAGGATAAGTCCGGCCAGGCGACTAAGATACCCCGCATTCCCCCCTCCATGCCACGAAACGGGAGGGACGCCGCCATGGATTCGTGGCGGGGTCACCGGCCGGGCTTGGGCGGGGACTGGAGTTCCGGGGAGTCGATGCCCGAAGCTTCCAGGTAGGCGAGGCCGTGGCGCTCGCAGAAGGTCACGCATTCCCGGATCTTGCGCAGCAGAGTGCGGCAGGCGGGGCCCTCGCCGTGTTGGGTCGCGGCCTGAATGATGCGCGAACCGGAGGCGTTCAAGAAATCCTGTAATTCCGCAACATCTTCTGCGGCGACGAAGGCGCCCACCGATTGGGGACCGTTGAGCTCGACGCCCATGGCGGCCTGGAGTTCGGGGAACTCCTGACAGGCCTCACCGAACAGGCGCCAGGCCGGAACCATCACCGGCGGCGGTTCGACGCCGGCCAGCCGGCAGATCGTCTCCAGCCCGTCCACATCCTTGGCCTGCCAGAAGGGCATCACCCGTGCGGACATGGCCACCGCTTTCCAGGGCAGTTCCTCGGCCATCACCTGGACCGCCGGCCGGCGATCCCCGCCGAGGCGGCCCCAGTCTTCGCCGTCCCGGGCGGACTTGGCCATGTCGAAGATGTTCTTGAGCGCGCCCAGCAACTCGTTGCGGTGGGACATGTCCGAGGAGTCCGGCTCGAACGGGTCGGCCTCGACCTCCCGGGCCAACTCCGGATCCAGCCGGACCAGCTGCTCCAGGGCCAGGGAGTCGGCGGCGTCGCCACTGGGCGCGTCCCGGTAGTCCTGGACCAGGTCGGCGACCCGTTCGGCGGAGCCCTCGCTGATGAAGAACGGCCGCCCTTCCAGATGCAGATCGGGATCGATCAGATCCAGCGCCTTCTTGACCACCGGGCCGGGATCGAAGGCCAGCCGCTCGACCCGCACCCTGACCGCGTTGAGCCAGGTCTTCTGGGGAACCACCGGCGGCGGCTCCGCGGCGGACATCAGATTGTCGATTCCATAAATGTAACGCCGGGCCCGGGCGTGGACCTGGCGGCAGCGCAGGGCCTCGGCCAGATAGTCCTCGGGATTGACCTTTCCGCCGCAAATCAGCGGTTCGATCAGCTCCTCGAAGAAGCGCATGTCGATCGGATGAAAAGAGACGCTTCCCTGCACGCGTACACCCTCAGGCCGTCACAATTCGGTCGCCGTACGTGCAATATCGTTCCCGAAGGGCCTTTAGTCTAGTTGGGCGGGGAACGGGGATGGGGGCTCGTCGTTCGATGGCTCTTATTGGAGCGGTGACGCCCTGTCTCACAGGTCCGTACCGGTGGGGGCTCGGGCATTTCGGTAGGTTGGCCAAAGGCCTCCTACGCCCCCATCCCCGTTCCCCGCCACCCCAGCTACAGCGCCCTCCGCCAACGCCCCCGCCCGATTCATGGGCTAGCTGGTACCCCCCGCCACTCCGCCGGCAAATCGCAAGCGTGGGTATCGGTCGCCAGGGCGCCCCCACCTCCCAAACCAACGAGGCGAGTCCGTTGGCCTGCCCGATCGCCTCAGCCGTCAAGCAATGCCGGCGCAGCCGGCGAGCGGAGGGTGGGGGCGTAGGAGGCCTTTGGCGAACCCTGGAAGTGCCCGAGCCCCCACCGGTACGGACCCGCCCCACAAGACGTCACGGCCGAATAAGAGCCATCGAACGACGAGCCCCCACCCTCCGCTCGCCCAACAAAGCCTCCATCAGCAAGGCGGCATCACTGGTTCGGGGCAGTCCAGCTGCGAGCCGAGCTCTCGGGCCACGTTGAGGATCACCTCGGACAGGGTCGGGTGGTACCAGGGGAGCTGCAGGATGTCCTGCACGCAGCCGTCCTTGTGCATCAGCGTGGAGATGATGTGGATCAGGTCGTCGGCCCGGGGGCCGAGGATCGAGGCACCGAGGATCCGGCAGGTCTCGGGGTCGGCGAACATCTTCCAGACGCCGTGCTCGGCATTCATGGTGATCGCCCGTCCGGTTTCGGGGAAGCGCGCAATGCCCTTGACGTAGGGCCGCTTCGATTGCTGGAGCTCCGGTTCGGTCAGGCCGACCTGGGCAAAGGGCGGGTCGCTGAAGACGACGCCCATCTTCAGCCGGTAGTCGATGCAGCGTTCGGGAGTGCCGCCGGCGGCGTTGAAGCCGGCGATGGCGCCCTCCTGATTGGCGATATGCAGCAGCGCCAGGCGGCCGGTCGAGTCGCCGGCGACGAAGATGTCCGGGTTGGCGGTGCGCATGCCCGGGTCGTGATCGAGGCCGCGGCTCGAGCCGCTGAGCCCGACGTGCTCCAGGCCCAGGTCATCCAGAGCCGGCCGTCGTCCGGTGGCGAACAGCACGGCGTCGATGGTGCGTTCGATCCGCTGCCCGTCGTGGTTGAGCACCGCGCGGGCCTTGTCGCCGTCGGGGTGTAGCGCGTCGAGCCCCGCCGGTGCGAAGACCTCCATCTCCTCGCTCAGCGCCCGCGTCAGCTCGGCACCGCAATCGGCGTCGAGGTTGCCGAGGAGCGGGCCACGGCCGGCCAGGGTCACCTTGGTGCCGATGCGGGCAAAGAACTGGGCCATCTCCAGGCCGATGGCGCCGGTGCCCAGCACCACCAGGGACTCGGGTTGGCTGCGTAGCCGCATCACGTCGTCGCTGGTCAGGGTCGGCACGTCGCAGTGGCCGGGAACGACCGGCACATTGGGCACCGAGCCGACGGCGATCACGTAGCGTTTGGCGCGGAGGGTGCGGTCGCCGACCTGCAGGCAGCCGCCCGGGACGAAGCGGCCGCGCCCGTCGATCACCTCGTAGGACTGGGACTCGATCGAGGAGATCTTGGCCCGCTTGAAGCGAGCGACCTGTTCATCCTTGCGCGAGACGATCGCCTCGAAGTCGGGGGTCGCCTTGCCCTCGAAGCGGATGCCGAAGCTGTCGAGTTTCTGCAGGTCGTGCAAGGCGTGGGCGCTGGCCAGTAGCGCCTTGGAGGGCATGCAGCCGCGCAGGATGCAGAGGCCGCCGAGTTCGCCGTCGTTGATCATCGCGGTGCGCGCACCGGCGGTCGTTGCCTCCCGCGCCGCGGCGCTTCCCGCCGAGCCGCCCCCGATCACGATCACGTCGTAGTCGTTCATCTCGCTCCACTCCTTGCGGCCGCGGATCCCGGCCGGGACCCTGCTTCATTCTGATAAGGTACACGACCAAACTTCCGGAGGATCGCCCGATGAACCGACGCGAGCTGTGGGATCGCTACCGCACCTGGCTCTTCGACGAGCCCGCACTCTCCTTCCGCCTCGACGTGAGCCGCATGGATCTGCCCGTCGATTTCATGGAGACGATGCGCGATCCGATGACCGCCGCCTTTCAGGCGATGGAGCAACTGGAGAAGGGTGCCATCGCCAACCCGGACGAGGAGCGGATGGTCGGTCACTACTGGTTGCGGGCCCCGGAGCTCGCGCCCGCGGCCGAGATCGGCGATCAGATTCGCGAGACGGTGCAGCAGGTGCTGGACTTCACCGCTCAGGTGCACGACGGCAGCGTCAAGCCGGCCCGTGGCGACCGTTTCGAGCACCTGCTGGTCGTGGGTATCGGCGGGAGCGCTCTGGGTCCCCAGTTCGTCGATGAGGCGCTGGGCGGTCTCAACGACAAGCTGAAGCCGCACTTCCTCGACAACACCGACCCCGACGGCATCGACCGGGTGTTGAGCGGTCTGGGCGACGACCTGCTCTCGACCCTCACGGTGGTCATCTCCAAGTCCGGCGGAACCCCCGAGACCCGCAACGGCATGCTCGAGGCTGCCGCGGCCTACCGGCAGAAGGGGGTCGACTTCGGGCCCCACGCGGTGGCGATCACCCAGGAGGGCAGCAAGCTCGACCGGGTAGCCCAGGAGCAGGGTTTCCTGCGCCGCTTCCCGATGTGGGACTGGGTCGGCGGCCGGGTTTCGGAGACCTCGGCGGTCGGTCTGCTGCCGGCGGCGCTTCAGGGGCTCGACGTCCAGGCCATGCTCGAAGGGGCCGCGGCGATGGACCGGCTGACCCGCCGCCCGGAGACCTCCCAGAACCCCGCGGCGCTGCTGGCGTTGGCCTGGCATCACGCCGGCGGCGGCAAGGGCGCCAAGGACATGGTGATCTTGCCCTACAAGGACCGGTTGGCGCTGTTCAGCCGCTACCTGCAACAGCTGGTGATGGAGTCGCTGGGCAAGGAGAAGGACC
>CAZBZH010000059.1:0-13091 GCA_964496265.1 uncultured Acidobacteriota bacterium
GGTATTCAGGAGCGCGTCTTCGAACCGTTCTTCACCACCAAGGACGTGGGCCAGGGCACCGGCCAGGGGCTGGCCATCGCGCGATCGATCGTGGTCCAGCGCCATCAGGGCAAGCTCGACTTCCAGTCCGCTCCCGGTGAGGGCACGACCTTCTCGATCCGGCTGCCGCTGGAGCGGACATGACATCCTCCACCACCAGGAAGTCCATCCTGTTCGTCGACGACGAACGCGAGATCCTCGACGGCCTCGAGCTGCGCCTGCGGCGTCAACGCCGGGTCTGGGACATGACCTTCGCCCACGGCAGCGGCACCGCGATCGAGCTGCTCGAGCAGCGAACCTTCGACGTGGTGGTGACCGATGTACAGATGCCGGGCAGGAGCGGTGTGTCGGTCCTCGACTGCGTCCGGGAGCGCAGCCCCTCGACGGCGCGCATCGCGCTGTCGGGCCAGGTCGACGATCTGAAGCTGTTGCGGTTGACGCCCCTTGCCCATCGCTTCATTGCCAAGCCCTGCTCGGCCGATGAACTACGGGAGGCCCTGGAGTCGGTAGTCAGCCTGTCCGACCGGATCGCAGACCCGCGGATCCTCGAACTCATCGGCGATCTCGATTCGCTGCCGTCGCGGCCCTCGATTCATCAGAAACTGGTCGCCGCCGTACAGCGCATCGACGGAGACGCCGCCACCCTGGCCGGGCTCGTCCGCCAGGACATGGGGTTGGCCACCAAGGTGCTCCAGATCGCGAACTCGGCCTACTTCGGCACCCAGGTGCCGGTCGTGCGGCTCGAATCCGCGGTAGCCCATATCGGTGTCGAAGCACTGGCCTACCTCTCACTGACTCTCGGCATGTTCCGCGCCTTCGAACCGGACCCCAGGCTGCCCCACTTCTCGCCGGATGAACTGTTCCGCCACAGCCTGCTGTGCGCCGGGATCGCCCGGGAGATCGCGGGGAGCGGCGCAGATCAGGAAAACATCGTCAACGCCGCACTGGTCCACGATTGCGGCAAGCTCTTGCTCGCCGCTCGCGCGGGCGAGGCCTACGGCGCGGTGCTGGATCGAGCCGCCGGGCGTCCGCTCCATCAGGTGGAGCAGGAGATCCTCGCCGTCGACCACGCCGGCGTCGGCGGCTTCCTGCTGCATCTCTGGGGGCTCCCTGCCGACGTGGTCGATACGGTCGCGGCGCACCATACGCCGCCGGCGACCCACTCCCTCGAAGATCCCCACTGCGCGGTCTATGTGGCGAATCAGCTGGCGCACCACGTGCTCGCCGAGGCGCCGGACCATTCACTAACCGAGTTCCTGGAACCCCTCGATCTCGCGGCCGATCAGGTTGCACTGGCCGAGATCGCCCAACGCTGCGCTCAATCCGCGGAGATCGCTTCGTGAGCAAGAAGAAGACCCGAGCCCGAATTCTCTGCGTCGATGACGAGGTGAACATCCTCGAGGGGATGTCCTTTCAACTCGGCCGGCGCTGCGAGGTGACCACGGCGCTCAACGCCGCCGAGGGCCTGGACAAGCTGCGCCACAACCCACCCTTCGAGGTCGTGATCTCGGACATGCGCATGCCGGGCATGGACGGCGCTGCCTTCCTGAGCCAGGTGCGCGAACAGTACCCGGATACGGTGCGCATCCTGCTCACCGGTCAGACCGGACTCGATGCCGCGATCCAGGCGGTCAACCAGGGCCAGATCTTCCGCTTCCTGACCAAACCCTGCCCCCGGGACTCGCTGATGACCGCCGTCGAGGCCGCCATCGAGCAACATCGCTTGATCAGCAGCGAGCGTGTTCTGCTGCAGAGCACCCTGCGCGGCAGCATCAAGGCGTTGGTCAACCTGGTCGAACTGACCCAGCCCGCCGCCATCGGCAAGGCGGGGCAACTGGAACAACTCGCCGGCGAGCTGGCCGACGCGATGGAACTCGAGAATCGCTGGCAGGTCGAGGTGGCCGCGCTGTTGTTCCACGTCGGGCTGATCACCCTGCCACCGGAACTGATCGAGAAGTACCACGAGGGCCGGCCCCTGACCGACGAGGAAACCGGACAGATCGAAGGCATTCCCGCGGTGGCCCAGCGGATCATCCGGGACATCCCGCGCATGGAGGTGATCGAACAGATCCTGACCGGGTGTCTGGGAGGTTCGAGCAAGGGTGTCGTCGAGCAGGTCCAGGTGCTGCGATCGGTGGTGGAGTTCGACCGCCTGACCGGCGCGGGGCATCCCGCCGGCGAGGCCCTCGATCGCCTGAGCCGGCGCAAGGATATGGACACGTCGACCGTCGACGCCCTGCGCGAACTGTGTGGCCAGGATCCGGCGGAGCCGCTCGACGACGAGATTCGGGAGATCAACCTGGCATCCCTCGCCGAGGGGATGACGTTCACCCGGGACGTGATGACCCGCACGGGAACCCTGCTGATCGCCCGCGGCTACAAGGTCACCCCGGAACTGCTACAGAAGATGAAGCGGTTCCAGCCGGGGTGGGTGGTCGAACCGGTGTTGGTGCGGCTACCCGAGTCGCCGCTGGAAGAGCAGGCCCGCGAAGTGGCCGACGCCGGCGAACCGGCCTGAGCTACTCCCAGATGACCAGCAGGGTGGCTCCCTCTTTCGAGAGCAGCGGCCCGTGGGTCTTGTTCGGCGGAATCAGCCGGTAGCTGCCGGCCGCGTAGGTCCCGCCCTGGGACTCGTACTCCCCTTCCAGCACGTAGTGGTTCTCCGCCTGCTCGTGGGCGTGGGCCACACTGGAAACACCCGGTTCGAGCCGGACCAGCGCGACCTTGGGCTTTCCGTCGGCACCGACCCGCAACACCTTGCGCTGGAGATCGCCCGAAGGGGATTTCTCCCACGGGAGCTTGGCGGCCAGGATGGAGAGTTCTTCCATGAGCAGTTCCTCGATGCGCCAACAGCGGCGGCAAGGGCAATTTACGCAAGCGAGGCCGCGCTGCAATTGCCACTGCTCGTCGCGGCAGAATTTCTGGCGGCACCTCAGGCCGGATGGAGCAGGTCGTCTCTCTTGTCGACGCTTTCCGGGGACGGCTCGATTACGCTTTCGTTCTCGAGCCCCGTCGGAGCGGCGTTCGGCGCCGCACCGAGGAACGAGGTGACCGCGGCCACCACAGCGGGGTCCCGCAGGATCCGCCGATGACCGAGTCCCTCGGTCTCGTGAAGCCGGGCTCCGCTCCAGGCCTCTCGCAGGTTGCGAGCCTGATCGATCTCGACCTCGTGGTCGTCCCGGTCGTGCACCAGCAGGAGCGGAAGCGCCGCGGCACCAGCCACCCGGCGGGAATCGAAATCGCTCCACGAGATGCCGAAGCGGCGCTCGATCAGCTCCATCGCCCCATCGGCGACGGTCGCCGGCAAACCGAAGCGATCGGCGATGCGGTGGATGTAGACCCCGGCGTCCTCGGGAGCCGCGATGTAGACCAGGCGATGCGTCCGCAGCCCCCGGCGGAGCGCCAGCGACACCGCCGCCGTGCCCAGCGAATGGGCAATCACTGCAGCCGGATTCCCGAACTCCCCGGCGTAGGCCTCGATCGCCTCGGCGAACTCGACCACCGAGGATCGTTTGCCCGGCGAGCTGCCGTGACCCGGGGCGTCGAAGGTGATCACCCGGTAGCCCTGCGCGGCCAACGGGGCCGCGAAGGCGCCCAGCTGCAGCCCGCGCCCCGACCAACCGTGGGTCAACAAGATCGTCGGCCCCTCCCCCCAGGACCAGCCGGGAAGCTCCCTGTCGCCGGAGCGGACCGAGACCCGTTCGGCGCCGAGGGCCCACTCGGTTTCCCGCAGGGGCACAGGATGGCGCGTGGTGGTGAGGAACCGGTCGGCGTACCAGCCGGCGACGTAGCCCGGCGCCACCCTGGAGAGGGCGCCCATGGCTCCCAGGGCCACGCGCAGGATGGGATTAATACGACCGATCGTGCTTTTTCGATTCACCGATTGAAAGGCCATGGGGTTCTCCAGGGGATTGCTTCGAGAGCTGCCGCCGGCTCAGGAACGAGCCGAGGAGCGTTCGATCAGTCCTTCGAAGGCCGCCCGCGCCCGGGACTCCGCCTCGGGATCGCGCATCAGGCGTGAATGGTGGTGGTAGGCCAGGTAGACGCCGCTGAACTCGTGGGCGAACTGCCGGGTATCCAGGTCCTCCCGGAAGTGCCCCTCGGCCACGGCGATCGAAGCGGCGATGGCCAGGTTGTCGCTCCAGTCCCGCTGGTAGGCCACCAGCTTGTCCCGGACGGGCCCGGACTTGTCGTCTAGGTCGCTGGCGATCGCCAGGAAGACGCAGCCTCCAGACAGCTCCTGGCTCCACTGGAGCCAGCCGTCAAACAGGGCGCGGACCCGGGGCAGCCCACGGGGCTTGCGCAGGGCGGGTGCCACCACATGCTCGACGAATGCCTCGACCGAGGCATCGAGCACCTGGAGCTGCAGATCCTCCTTGGAGCCGAAGTGGGCGAACAACCCGCTCTTGGAGAGACCGGTCTCCTGGGCCAGGCTTCCCAGGCTGAGCCCCAGGAAACCGTCCCGGCTGGCCCGCTCCAGCGCCGTGCGCAGGATCGCGGCCTTGGTATCCTCTCCCTTGGTCATGCAGAGAAAATAGTACGACCGTTCTATTCCGTCAAGGCCGTTTCTCGACCGGCGCCGGAGGAGCACCCGTGTCCGACCAACATCCCCGCTGCATCCAGGAGCTGTACGCACCGAAGAACGCCTGCTTCGGCTGCGGCCCGGCCAACGAGAAGGGCCTGCGCATCCGCAGCTTTCCCGATCCAGACAAGCCGGAGCGGCTGATCGCCCGCTGGCGGCCTCAACCTCACCACGAGGCCTTCGACGGCGTGCTCAACGGAGGCATCGTCGGCGCCCTGCTCGATTGCCACTCCAACTGGGCGGCCTGCTGGCGGCTGAAGCTGCGGGACGGCCTCGACGTCCCTCCCTGCACGGTGACCGCCGACTTCCACGTCAAGATGCGCCGGCCGACGCCGACCGACCGGGAGCTGATCGTCGTCGCCGAGGCGATCGCCGACGAGGGCAGCAAGGTCACGATCACCGCCGAGATCCGGGCCGGAGATCAGGTCACCGCGACCTGCGAGGGACGGTTCGTCGCGGTCAAACCGGGACACCCCGCGTACCACCGCTGGGAAGCACCGGCGGATGTGGACCCCACGGCCTAGAATGTTCCACGAGGACATCTCGTGGCGACCAAACCGATCGATGATTCCGCTCTGAGCCGGGCGGTCAAGCTGAGCAGCCTCGCCGGACGCGTCGGCGTTTCGATGCTCGGCAACAAGCTGCTCAAGTACGTGCGCTCCGACGAGGCCCGCTCCGAGAAGGAGCAGGAAGCGATGGTGCGCAATGCCGTGCGGGTCGTCGAGACCCTCGGTGAACTCAAGGGCGCCGCGATGAAGGTCGGCCAGATGCTGAGCCTCCACGAGGGGCTCTTGCCCCCCGAGGTCGCCGACATCCTGAGCGCGCTGCAGCGTGAGGCACCCCGGGTTCCCACCGAGGTAATGCGCTTCGAGATCGAGGGGCAGATCCCCGATCACGACAAGATCTTCCATCACATCAGCGACGAGGGGTTCGCCGCCGCCTCGATCGGCCAGGTGCACCGGGCGGTGCTGCGCGACGGGCGCGCCGTCGCGGTCAAGATCCAGTACCCGGGCATCGACCACGTGATCCGCTCGGACCTGACCAACCTCAAGGCCGCCTGCAAGTCACTGTTCGCGATGTTCTTCGACATCGAGTTCGAGCCGATCTGGCAGGAGCTGCGGGACCGCCTGCTCGAGGAGCTGGACTACAAGCGCGAGGCGGACAACATCCGCCGCATGACCGAACTGCACGCCTCGGTGCCGGAGATCGTGATCCCCCGGGTGGTCGAGGAGGCCTCGACCGATCGCATCCTGACCCTGGAATTCGTCAAGGGCATCCCGCCCCGGGAAGCCTGCAGCGAGACCTACCCCCAGGAGCTGCGGGACCGTTGGGGGCGCAACCTGTTCGAGTTCGAGTTCCGCGGCCTGTTCGAACACCGCTTCCTGCACGCCGACCCGAACTTCGCCAACTTCGCCTTTCTCGAGGACGGGCGGGTGATCGTCTACGACTACGGCTGCATCAAGGAACCGGACCTGGCGGTGGTCCAGGGCTACGCCCGGTTGCTGCGCACCGTGCTCGAGGACCGGCCCAACGACGTGCCTCAGACCCTCAAGGACTTCGGGGTGTACAAGGCGGACGGCAGCCCGTTCAGCCGGGAACTGATCGATCCCTACTTCGAGATCATTCGCAAGATGTTCCGGGAAGAGCCGCCCTACCGCTTCGTGCCCGACTCCGGCGTGTACGAGCGCCTGTTCGAACTGGGCATGGCCAACTGGTCCCAGAGTACCGACGCGGTGTTTCCCAGTGACATCATCTTCATCGACCGCACCCTGAGCGGTCACTTCGGCAACCTGTGCAAGCTGCAGGCGGCCGGGCCGTGGAACGCTCTGGCCCGGGAGTACTCCTCCCGGGCGTTGGCAGCCGACGCTCCCGCTACTTGAGCAGGTTCTTGGCCACGGTGTTCAACTGCATGAACGCCGTGCCCTCGTAGATCTTGCCGATCTTCGCGTCGCGGTAGAACTTCTCGACCGGATAGTCCTTGGTAAAACCGTAGCCGCCGAAGAGATCCACGGCGCGGCTGGCGGTCCGTTCGGCGATCTCGGCGGTGTACCACTTGGCCATCGCCGCCTCCTGCACGAAGGGCTTGCCGCCATCCCGCAGCCGGCCGGCGTTGTAGACCATCAGCCGCGCGGCCTCGACCTCGATCGCCATCTCGGCCAGGGCGAACTGCACCCCCTGGAACTCGGAGATCGAACGACCGAACTGCTTGCGCTCCTTGGCGTAGGCCACCGCGGCATCCAGCGCTCCCTGGGCCAGGCCGACCATCTGCGCGCCGATCCCGATCCGGCCCTCGTTGAGCGCCTCGATGGCGATCTTGTAGCCCTTGCCCGGCTCTCCGATGATGGCGCTCTTGGGCACCCGGACATCCTCGAGGATCAGCTCCACGGTGGATGAGGCGCGGATGCCGAGCTTGTCCTCTTTCTTGCCGATGGTCAGACCCGCCGCGTCCCGGGGCACGAGAAACGCGGTGATGCCCTTGTAGCCCGCGTCGGGATCGATGTTGGCGAACACGATGTAGAGCCCGGCCTCGATGCCGTTGGTGATCCACATCTTGTTGCCGCTGATCTTGTAGTCATCGCCGTCGGCAACCGCCCGGGCTTTCAGCGCGAAGGCGTCGGAACCGGCATCCGCCTCGGACAGCGCGAAGGCGCCGACGGTGTTCTCGGCGAGCTGCGGGCACCACTCCTTTTTCTGGGCGTCGTTCCCCTTGAGCAGCAGGATGTTGTTGATCAGGGTGTTCTGCACGTCGGCGACCACCGCGATGGCGGGGTCGACCCGGGCCAGTTCCTCGATGACCAGCGCCGCCGAGAAGAACTCCATGCCGGCGCCGCCCAGCTCCTCGGGGATCTCGACGCCCATCAGCCCCATCTCGAACAGGGCCTTCAGAGCCTCCTCGGGCAGCTTGGCCTGCTGGTCGGCGTCGTGGACCAACGGGCGGATCTGCTCGTCGGCGAAACGGCGCACCTCCTGCTGGAGGACCAACTCATGCTCCTGAAGGACGGTAAGGGCGGACGGAGAGGTTTCGGACACGGCTCGACTCCACGGTTTTGACGGGTTTTGGCCCGGAATTGGAAAAAAATGGTAGCACGGGGTGTAAGGCGCGGAGCCCTCCGGCAACTCATGGATCGGTACTTCGAGGGAGATGTGAATTGTCCGGTGAGATTGAACGCCGTTACCTGGAACTGATCGAGCGCAACCGCGGGCGGATCGACCGTCTCGCGCGCTCGTGGGCGCGAAATCCTGCCGAGCGGGAGGACCTGCGCTCGGAGATCCTGCTCCAGCTCTGGCGAGCGCTCCCCGGATTCGACGGACGCTCCGGCGAGGACACCTGGCTGTTCCGGGTGACCCTCAACGTGGCGATGCTCCACGGCCGCAGCCGGTCGCGGCGCGAGCGGGGGCGCGAAGAGCTGGAAGCTCGAGCGCCGTCTCCGCCTCCGGCCGTCGATCCCGGTCAACGTCTGGACGAACGGGACCGGCTAGAGCGGTTGCGCCATGCGATCGCCGAGCTTCCACCGGCCGACCGGGCCCTGATCGCGCTCCATCTCGAAGACCTGCCCTACCGGGAGATCGCGGAGATCACCGGCATGAACGAGAACCACATCGGCGTCCGGCTGCACCGGCTGCGCGCGAAGTTGAGCCGCCGTCTGGCGGAACAGGAGGTCGACCATGGCTCCCGATGACCGCGACTTCGATGAGCTCGCCCGGCTCTGGCGTGAGCAGGAGCTGGACGCCGACAACTGGAACTCCGAGGAGATCTTGATGAACGTGAAACGCAAATCCGAACAGTTCGACCGCAAGATCCGGCGCCGCGATGCCGTCGAGGCCGCGGCCGGCGCGATCGTCATCGGCGTTTTCGCCTGGGTTTCCTGGCAGATCCCCGGCATCGTGCCCAAGCTCGGCGCGCTGGTCGCGTCGGGCTGCGTCGGATTTGCCCTGTGGAAGATGTTCCGGGTCCAGCGCCGCAACCGGGGAACCCGGCAGGATCTTGCGCTGACGGCGCGGCTGCAGCAGGAGATCTCGCGGGTCGACGACCAGATTCAACTCCTGCGCAACGTGGTGAGCTGGTATGTGCTGCCCCTTGCCGCCGGAGGAACGGTCTGGAGCACCACGGCCACCGTGCCGGTGGCGGAGACATCCCCTGCCCTCGCGGCGGCGTCCATCGGGGTCACTCTGGTGGGGTCGGTGGTGATCTTTTCCCTGGTGGGCTACGTAGTCTGGAAGCTCAACCAGCGGGCGGTCGAGCGGGAGTTGATCCCCTACCGGGACGAACTACGGTCGCTGCTGGAGCAGGCCGCGAACGGAGGGGCCACCAACGGAGGGGCCGCGTGACCGGGCGGCCGGGTCTGAGGGCGGCCGGGCGGGACTGACGCTTATCCGGGTGTTCACGCAAAGGAGAATGCGATGCGCGCCACGACCCGGATTCTGATTGTCCTGATCGCCCTGTCCCTCGGCCTGCCGGCCCTGGCCGGGCTCAAGTTCCAACGCCTCGATGAGGACCAGTTCCTGGTGACCCACCGCAAGGCCACCCGCTGGGGCGGCCAGGGGAAGGCGCTGCGGACCCTCTACGAGGAGATCGCCTCGGTCTGCATCGCCGCCGATTTCGAGTACTTCGAGATCCGGCAGCAGGCGAGCAAGGGCCGCACGCTGGGCTTCGGCGGCGGTGCCGGAGCGACCGCCGAGGTCAAGTTCCACCGGGAACAGACCCAGGAGGACCTGATTCGCTGCCTGCCCCTGGCCGACCCCAAGAAGGTGCGCAAGGCCCGGAAGAAGCTGGGAGGCTGAATCGGGCCGGTCCCCGGGCGGTTTTCCGGCCCCCGACGGGGCTGGATATCTATTTGGTCATCGGCCAGCCGGCGCTTGTGCGGGGTTGCGTTCCCCCGTAATAATCCAGGTGGCCGGTTGTGCCCCCGTAAAGGATCTGCCCCCGAGGAGCCTGCTATGTCCCGTTCTGCCCGCCTCTTGATCGGTTGCCTCTGCCTGTGGCCCTTCCTGGCGCTCCAGGCCGAAGAGGGGCGCACCCCGATTCCCTTCGCCACGCCGATCGCCACGCCGATCGTGCTGGATACCCCGGGGCAGTACGTGCTCACCCGTAACCTGACGGCGACCGGGGCCGGACCGGTGTTCCAGATCAACGCCGTCGGCGTCGACCTGGACCTCAACGGCATGACCGTGACCGGCGACGCCGCCTCCACGGTGATCGAGATCGCCCTGGACGCCGAAGCGCGCATCCGCAACGGCGTGCTGAGCGGCGGCACCATCGGCATCAACACCGACGGCGCCGACCGGGTCAACATCGAGCAGGTCACCGTGACCGGCACCAGCGACCGGGGCATCTACCTGTTCGACGTCGACCAGTTCAGCATCGTCGACTCGATCATCGAGAACGCCGGCAGCGTCGGGATCGCCGCCGAGGGCGGCCAGGACGAGAACACCCAGGGGGTGATCCTCAACAACCAGCTCCGCCGGGTCTCCGACGGCATCTGCGTATTCGGCGGCGGCGGGGTCCGCATCGAGGGCAACAGCATCCGCCAGAAGTTGGCCGGCGGCCCGTTCAACGCCGGCATCGTGATCGACAGCGTCAACGCCCCGATCCTGCTGCGCAACACCATCGTCGACGTCGACGGCGGCACCGGCATCCTGATGACCAGCGCCACCTTCGGCGCGACCGTCGAGGGCAACACCATCCGCAACGTGCAGAGCGGCATCGGCCTGCGGATCATCGGCGCCGACAACGTGATTCGAGAGAATGTCGTCAGCAACGCCGACAACGAAGGGCTGCTGATCGACGGCGACCGCAACCAGGTCGAGGGCAACGTGCTCAACGGCAACGGATCCTGGGGCCTGCGCTTCAGCTCCACCGCCGACGCCAACATCTTCCGGCGCAACACCGCCCGTGGAAACACCGGCGTGGGCGCCAACTGCAACCCCTCCGCCACCGCCGATTTCTGCGACGATGACTTCGGCTCCTCGGCCAACGCCTCCCAGGGCGACAACTGGCTGCCGAACACGCTTTGATCGGACGGCATCGCAACTGGCTGCCGACGCTCTGTCTCGCCGGCCTGCTCCCCGCGCTGGCCGCGGCGCAGACGGTCTACGTCTCCCCGGACGTGGCCACCGATCTCCCCGGCGGCGTCGAGGCGCTTCCGAGCGAGGTCGTGCGCTACGACGGCACCAGCTTCTCGGTGGCGGTCTCGTTCCCCGCGGGCGCGGCCGCCCGGGCGGCGCACCGGATGGATGCCTGCGTGACCCCGGGTACGCCGGACACCCACTGGCTGCTGGCCGTGGCCCAGAACTCCGATCTCGGCAACGGGCTGACCGATCCGGTCGAGACCCGGGATATCGTGCGCTACGACGGCAGCGGATACAGCCTGTTCTTCTGCGGCGATTCGTTGGCCGAACCCCTGACCTCGTCGGCGGGCATCGACGGGCTGTTTCTCGAAGGGGGCGATAGCGGCGACCTACTGCTGGCCCTCGACTCGAACGCCGAGATCGGCGGTACGCTGTACCGACCGGGCACCCTGCTGCGCTATACCCGAAGCGGCAGCGGTTGCGGCGACTGGAACTTCGTCGCCGCCGACCTGGATCTGCGGGCGGCGAGCACCGTCTTCCCCACCGCATCCCGGCCGATCGGCCTCGACCGGGACGACAGCGTGACCGTCATCGCCTGGGACATTCCGGTCGATCTGTCTCCGACCCTGGGAGCGACGACTCAGCTCCCGGGGGAGATCGTCTCCTGGGACGGGAGCATCTTCGACGAGTTCCTGGATCTGCTCGCCGCAGGCTGGCCGATCGAGAGCGAACTGGACGGACTGTCCCTCGAGGCCAATCCCGGCGCGATCGACGGGATGGATCCGGCGCGCCAGGTTCGTGTCGCCCGGGCAGGCGACGACCTGGATATCAGCTTCGGCGACGGCTGCTCCTGTGGGGCAACCGACTACGGCATCTACGAGGGCACCCTCGCCGCCCTGAAGGGCGGCAGCTACGACCACCAGCAGATTCGTTGCGGCGACGCGGGCGCGGACCGGGTGGAGCGCATCACTCCCGCGAACGTCGATACCTACTACCTCGTCGTGCCCACGAATGCGGACGCGGAGGGTTCTTACGGAAGCCGCTTTGACTCGCCAACAGGCGTTTCAACGGAACGGCCCCAGCCGGTGGATAGCGGTTTGCGCTGTCGCGTTGCCCAGATGCTGACGGCTTGCCCCTGAATCTCACAGAGTGCGGCTCCTTCCTGTAGGTCGATCGCTATGGCCCGGGGGTTGAACTCTCCTTGCAGCGTGACTGTCTCGTGCGCGCGTCCTCCAGCCGGATCTCGCAGAGCCGGACCTCGAGCTGCGCGCGAATCACATCCTGAGCGGTAGCCGTCGCGGCGCTGCCTTCCCGCAGCCGCCGCACGCTGGCCAGCCACTCCCGCTGAAACTCCAGATCGATCGCCGCCTCGGCGACCACCCGCTCGAGTTGGGCGCATTGCAGCGCGCGATAGCCCTTGCGCGCTTCGGCGGAGCCCTTGGAACGGCAGGTCCCGGCGAGCCGTTCGACCAGGAAATGCTGCCGCTCCAGAACGAGCCCGGCACGCTCCAGCGCCACCCGGGCCGCGTCCCGTTCGTACTTCGCCTCGAGCCAGACCATCCGCTCGATCGCCTCCCGTTGCCAGAGGCCGTCGATCAGCGCGTAGATCTGCTCGAAGGAGGACAGCCGGGCTTCGGCCAGACGGACTTCGAGGGCGAAGTCGGCGAGCTGAACGCGCTCGTCGGCGATCAGAACATCGCATGTGGCCGTGGAGGATTGAGCCATCGAGCAGGCGAGCCCGATCGCCAGACTGAAAACGATCACCTTACGGAGAACGCTGTTCATTCGCGGCGAGCGTAAGGCTCGTGAACCGCCGCTGTCAACTGTCGAATCCAGCGGTGTGTTCGACCGGCGTAAATAAGCCCCCGACCCGAAGGCCGGGGGCTCGCGATCCACGATCGGGTAGGTCTAGTTGCAGCGGTTGTCGTCGAGGGGGCAGCCCTCGTTGTTGCCGTTGACCCAGTCATTGCGCGTGCGGCGCATGTCTCTCTTGACGCCCGAGGCCAGCGCGGCGTCGGTGCGGCTGATCACGTCGTTCTCGGAGTACTCGTAGAGCACGCCGCTGTGGCTGGCGTTGAGTAGCGCGGCCACCGACTGACGCAGCAGGCGCTGAGCCACCGCCATCTCCTCGACGATGTCGCAGCTCCGGATATGCAGGGCGTCCCGCAGGGTCAGCACCGCCAGATCGGGCCAGGCGGTGTTGGTCGAGGGGAAGATGTCGCCGACCAGATCCTCGGGCGCGTAGACCTCCCACTTTTCCTTGTTGTTCTTCCAGAAGCCCTTGGCGCAGCCCTGGTCGCCCTGGATCTCGACCTTGCAGTCGGCGGAGCAGCCGTCGCCGTCCTCGTTGTTGGCGTCGTCGCACTCTTCACCGGGATCGACCATACCGTCGCCGCAGAAG
>CAZBZH010000060.1:0-386 GCA_964496265.1 uncultured Acidobacteriota bacterium
GCACTTCGACGCCTTCGTCACCTCCGACGCCTTTCGCAAGGTGACGCGCTGGGGGCTCTCGGGCATCCTCGAAGGGCGCCCGCGCCACCAGGTCTACTCGCCCAAGGAGATGGGGCGTCCGACGGCCGGCAAGCCGGCGGCCAAGCGTCCGGCTCTCGAAGCCTGACCGGCACGGATCGAGGCAGGAGCGGAGGCACGGGCGGGGAGCGTGGCCGAGTTTCGGAAGCGCGACCGGTCTTGAGTAGAATGGGCCGATGAACTGTTCGGCCTGCGGCGCGCCGCTCCCTGCCGGGAGTCGTTTCTGCCCCTCCTGCGGGGCGGCCTCGCCGGAGTTCGACGCCACCCGCACCAGCGTCTCCGAGGCGCCGTCGGCCTCCCTGGTGACG